>DATDDN010000148.1:0-3679 GCA_036523795.1 Gallionellaceae bacterium
GCTCGCGTCACCGCGGGACCGGTGCTCGATTTCGCCACGGGCAATGCGGCCCCGGTAGTCGTTGAACCAGCTCAGCAGCCCATGTTCGATGAACTCGTGGGCATACTTGTCCACCGGCTCGATGCCCGCCGCCTTTAGCTCGTCGCGCGGGCAGGCACCGATCTTGGCTACCAGCACCGCGTGGCAATCGTTGATGGCGTTCACGATGGAAGGCAGCTGTTCATCCTCGCCGTAGCCGCCCTGGCAATACAGGTCCACGCGGCGATGGCCGATGAAGGCGGTGGTGATGTTGCCCTTGCTGGCATCGATCTCGTAAATCTGGAACTCGGTGGCATGGCCGAAATGCTGGTTGATCTTGCCCTGACCCTCGGTGGCAACGGCCACCAGCAGCTTCATCTCCATGCCGCCCTGCGCCTGGGCGGCGGCCACGGCAGCCTGCTTGGCTGCCTGCTGCGCCTGGCGTTCCGCTTCCACCTTGTCCTGGTAGGCGCGGCGCTTGTCGAGGTCGTACACCACCTCCATCTGCTCGACCTGCTCCACGGTGAACTCGTCGCTGCGGTCCTCGCCCAGCAGGCCCACCGCATCGGCGCGGCACTGGCGGCAATGGCGCATCAGGTTGGCGCCGCCCATGCAGGCGTCCTGCACCTCCTTCAGCTCCTGTGCCGAAGGCCCGCGCTGGCCGGTGAGGCCGAAGACCGTGCCGTGCTCGGCCTCCGAGATCAGCGGCATGATGTTGTGCAGGAAAGCGCCGCGCGCCTTCACCGCACGGTTCACCTCGATCAGGTGCTGGCCATTGATGCCGGGAATCAGCACCGAATTGATCTTGGTGAGGATGCCGCGCGCGGTGAGCATCTCCAGCCCCAGCATCTGGCGCTGGGTGAGAATCTCCGCCGCCGCACGCCCGGTGATGCGCTTGTGCTGGTAGTAAATCCACGGGTAGATTTTCTCGCCTACGTCGGGGTCGACCATATTGATGGTGATGGTCACGTGGTCGACGTTGTACTTGGCGATCTCGTCCACATAGTCCGGCAGCGCCAGCCCGTTGGTGGAAAGGCACAGCTTGATGTCCGGCGCCTTTTCCTGCAGCTGGCGGAAAGTGTCGAAAGTCTTCTTCGGGTTGGCCAGCGCGTCGCCCGGCCCAGCAATGCCCAGCACCGTCATCTGCGGAATTTCGGACGCCACCGCCAGCACTTTCTTCACCGCCTGGTCCGGGGTGAGCTTCTGCGACACCACGCCGGGGCGCGATTCGTTGGAGCAGTCGTACTTGCGGTTGCAGTAGTTGCACTGGATGTTGCAGGCCGGCGCCACGGCAACATGCATGCGCGCGTAATGGTGATGCGCCTCCTCTGAATAGCAGGGATGGTTCTTCACCTTCTCCCAGATTTCCGCCGGCATGTCGTTCTCGCCCGCAGCTGAGCCGCAGCTGGCCTTGCCCTCGCCGCCGCTGGTGCTGCAGCCGGATGCCGTTTGACCTGCTACTTCAATTTTGATGCTGCTCAGCAGCTTGAGCCGAGAACTGGGTGTACTTTCGATTCTGGTCGTCATGTTTCCCTCGCGAGTCGTAACAGGAACGTTGTGTATCCCTCGCAAGGTATTTAGCAAGCAGCGTGCCAGATAAATTAATTTTAATAATCATTGCAGTAAGTTTTTTGATGTGCGGAAAAAACATTGCTGTATGAATTGCGACAGTAACTGGGATGGTTTGCTACAAAAGGGTTAGTCGTTCCACTTCAGGTCACCACACAGAACAACTATGTCCCTGCCACTGAACACCGCCACCGAAAGAGTCACACAAATATTGCCGCCGGCAATGGAAAGATAGGGCCGGCTTACCTGGATTTCACCGGGCTGGCTGATGGCGCGGCGGAAGTAGTGGCGGCGCGTCCAGTGCGCATCGCTGGCGCTGGCCAGCGGTTTGAAGCGCGGGTCGCTGCAGGCGTAAGCCGAGATGGCCACGAAATTGTTGCCCTGCTGGCGGCCTTCGTGGTCGAGCAGGTAACAGCGCTCTGCCCGTTGCAGCTGCAGGAATGCGCTGCAGGCAGTGTGAATGTCGGCACCGGCCTTGAACTGTTTGATGAATACCTGGAAGGCATCGATATAGTCGTGCAATTTCCTTTTGTGGATATCACGCTCCTTCTTGTTGGCATGCTTGAATTTTCCGCAAAGGATGTTGATGGAATCGTTGCTGTGGGCTGGGGGCGGTAGCGTCCGCGCCGGTTTGGCAAAGTAATAGCCCTGCACGAAATCCACATCCGAGTCCACCGCGATCAGTGCTTCCTCCTCTGTTTCCACGCCCTCCATCAGGGCCAGGCTGCCCGCTTCATGGATCAGGTTGACCAGGTTGGGGATGACGCGGCGCACCGTGCGGCTGGCAGCGGCCTGGGTAATCATGCTGCGGTCCAGCTTGACGATGTGCGGCTGGATGCGCCAGATGCGGTTGAAGTTGGAATGGCCCGCGCCGAAATCGTCCAGCGCCACCAGGCAGCCCAGCTCCTTGAAAAACATCACCGCATCCGCCAGCTGTTCCTCGTCCTGGATCTTGCCTTCCAGAATTTCAATGACGATACGGTGCGGGGAAATCCGGTAGCGCTCCAGCACGTCGACAAAGAATGCGCCATAGCGCTTGCCATACACCGTGACCCTGGGGTCGATGTTGAGGAACAGCCAGCTGTTGTCGTCGGCTTGCGCCAGAAAGTTGCGGGTATGAACGATGCGACACATGCGGTCGAGGAACACGCCTTCTGCTTCATCTTTTACTGCCGCGAACACCGCCAGTGGCGACAGCGGCGAGCCGTCGGCGGCATGCGGGCGCAGCAGGGCCTCGAAGCCCACCGGGCGCCGGTGCGCCAGGCTGAAGATGGGCTGGAAGGCGCTGTCCAGATGGATGTCGCCGAAGCGGCCGAGGACGCCGTCGCTTGCGACATTGACATACGGCTCGATCTGATCGAGCGTGAGGCGTGGAGGATGTTTGTTTGATTTTGTCTTGAGCATTTTCACTTGTTGCATATAAAGCTGCCGCAGCACTCTTCATGCTGCGGCAGCTTTATCCGTTCCGATTAATAGCGTTTGACGTCGATGCCGTGTTTCAGGATGGCATAGCCCATCTGCCTGGGCGTGATGCCGAGGTAACGCGCGGCCTTGGCCTGCACCCAGCCGCATTTCTCCAGTGCCTCGATGATCTGCTGGCGCTGCGGGTTGCCGGCGTCCATGGCGTAGTGTGCGTCGTCGCCGCTGTCATGCGGCTCTTCATCAGCAGCCTCGCGCACCGGCACTGAAAGCGGCTGGCGCGCGCTGACGATGGGCATCACATGGTGCTTGCTGTGCTGCTGCCACATGATGGAAGAGAAGCACATCTCGCGGTCGCACAGCAGGTCCTTGCGCCGGATCAGGTTGCCCTGCGTCATTGCCGCGATGCGCTCCACGCAGTTGTTGAGCTCGCGCACATTGCCCGGCCAGTTGCAGTTCATCAGCACCTGCATTGCCTCGGCCGAAAACTTGAGCTGTTTGCCGCTCTCTTCGTTTGCCTGCTTGAGGAAATACTCCGCCAGCAGCGGCACGTCCTCGCGCCGCTCGCGCAGCGGCGGCAGGAAGATGGCCACCACGTTGATGCGGTAATACAGGTCCTCGCGATATTCGCCCTTGGCCACCGCCTCTTCCAGGTTGCGGTTGGTGGCAGCCA
>DATDDN010000149.1:0-2127 GCA_036523795.1 Gallionellaceae bacterium
GTCGTCGGCATGGATGAGTCGCCGCAGCTGGCACTGCGCGGCAAGAAGGATTCCTCCATGCGCGTAGCCATCAATCTGGTCAAGAATGGCGAAGCCGGTGCCTGCGTCAGCGCGGGTAACACAGGCGCCCTGATGGCGACGGCTCGTTATGTCCTGAAAACCATGACGGGCATCGATCGTCCGGCGATCGCATCGTTCCTGCCAACGGTCAAGGGCGAGGTCTGCATGCTCGATCTCGGTGCCAATGTGGATTGCACCGCCGAGCATTTGCTGCAGTTTGGCCTGATGGGCAGTGCGCTGGTTACTGCATTGGAGCACAAGGAAAAGCCAACTATCGGCTTGCTCAATATTGGCAGCGAAGATATCAAGGGTAACGAAATCGTGAAGCAGGCCGCCGAGTTGCTTCAGAACAGCGACTTGAATTTCTACGGCAATGTGGAAGGCAATGACATATACAAAGGTACTACCGATGTCGTGGTGTGCGATGGCTTTGTAGGCAATGTCTCCCTCAAGACTTCGGAAGGTCTGGCGCATATGCTGCGCAACTTCCTGCGCGAGGAATTCGGCCGCAATATTTTTACCAAGATGGCTGGCCTGATTGCCATGCCGGTCCTCAACTCATTCAAAAACCGGGTGGATAGCCGCCGCTACAACGGTGCGAGCCTGCTGGGTTTGAAAGGGATCGTGCTGAAAAGCCACGGTTCGGCAGATGATTTTGCTTTCCTGTGTGCGATTGAGCGCGCAGCGGAGGAAGTACGGGGCGGCATGTTGCACAACATCAGCCACCATATTGAAAAATGGCACCACGATCGCCAGTCGGCTGCAGGGGAGACGCTTTGAAATACTCCAGAATCATAGGTACGGGCAGTTATCTGCCAGCCCGTGTGATGACCAATCACGACCTGGAAAAGATCGTCGATACTTCACATGACTGGATTGTGTCGCGCAGCGGCATTGAAGAGCGCCACATTGCCGCAGAAGGTGAAATGTCGAGCGATCTGGCGCTGCATGCCAGCCGCAAGGCCATTGAGGCCGCCGGAATCAGGCTTGAAGACATCGATCTGATCATCGTTGCAACCACCACCCCGGATCAGATTTTTCCCAGTACGGCCTGTATCCTGCAGGACAAGCTTGGCATCAAGAGTGCCATTGCATTTGACGTGCAGGCTGTCTGCAGCGGCTTTGTCTATGCCCTGAATACCGCTGACCTTTATATTCGTGGCGGTCAGGCACGCAATGCGCTGGTGGTGGGCACCGAAGTGCTCTCCAGGATCCTGAATTGGCAGGATCGCACCACCTGCGTGCTGTTTGGCGATGGTGCCGGTGCCGTGGTTCTGCAGCAAAGCGACAAGCCGGGCATTCTTTCCGCCAAGCTTCATGCCGATGGCAGCCATCGCTGCATGCTGAGTGCGGATGGCGTCATCAGCAATGGAAAAATCCTGGGCGAGCCCTTTATCAAGATGGACGGACAGGCTGTTTTCAAGTTTGCCGTAAAAGTGTTGAGCGAAGTGGTGGAAGAAGTACTGGCCGATAACCAGCTGCAAGGCACGGACATCGACTGGATGGTGCCGCACCAGGCCAATACCCGGATTATCGAGGCGACCGCCAAGAAGTTGGGCTTGGGCATGGACAGCGTGGTTGTAACCGTTCCGCAACACGGCAACACTTCGGCCGCATCAATTCCGCTGGCACTGGATACCGCGGTGCGTGACGGCCGCATCAAACCGGGCCAGAATGTGCTTATGGAAGCGGTGGGCGGCGGCTTTACCTGGGGCGCAGTACTGGTGCGCTGGTAATCCTGATCAACATCTAAACACAGTTAATCATTCGATATGACTCAATTTGCTTTGGTTTTTCCCGGACAGGGATCTCAATCGCGCGGCATGATGAACGGCTATGCCGATTTTTCTGTCGTGCGTGACACTTTTACGGAAGCTTCGGATGTGCTCAAGCAGGACCTGTGGCATCTGGTCAATGAAGGCACCGATGCCGAGCTGAATGCAACAGTCAACACCCAGCCCATCATGTTGACCGCTGGCGTAGCCGTGTTTCGCGCCTGGGAAAGGCTGGGGGCCGCCAAGCCAGCCTTGATGGCTGGACATAGCCTGGGAGAGTACACCGCGCTGG
>DATDDN010000150.1:0-4570 GCA_036523795.1 Gallionellaceae bacterium
CCCTGAACGGCAAGCGCATCTCCCCCCGAAGCCTTGATCTCGACCGCAACATCAACCATCCGCTCCGCATCGGCGGTCACGGTAACGTTCCCCTGAACGGCAAGCGCTGGAAACCTCGCCCTGGTGGCCGGCTGGCTGCAAGGAGCCAAGCTCCGGAAAGCGTTCGCGCAAACGTGCCTCAAAGCCGGGCAATTCGGCAATGGCACACTCGCCTTCGCTGCATGACACGATAGCCTCGATAGCCGTATGCCTGCTCCAGAGGTTGGGGCCGCGCAAGGCACGTATGCGTGAAACTTCCATCGGTAATCTTCCTGTATTACTCGGCGTGACAGCCATCAAGGGTTAAGGTGGTCAAAATCCGGAGCTCGGGCTAATCGCCGCGAAAGGTTTGTACCCCGGTGCGTATCAGTTCGATCGGCAAATTGAGCGACCAGGCACAGGCAATCGCGGCAAGGAGGCTGCCGACGACCACGGGCGACGCGCGGCCGCTTGCCATCATCAGTATGTCTTCCAGAGTGCTGAACAGGGTCATGCTCTCACCCTGTGCCAACATGATCTGACTGCCACGCAGCAGAACGGCACGGCCATTCTCTTGCAGGTGTTTGCGCATGACGGCGTTGTCTGGATGGCTGCCAAAGAAGATGACCTCGCCGTCACACAGGGATGCCATTTCGGCTACTTGCGCATCGTCTGCATTCAGGATGGCCATGCCTTCTGGCAGCACCACATCGACCTGCGTGCGCATCACGTTATAAAGCTGGTCCGCGGTGTGCACATAGAAATCGTCCAGATCAGCACTGTGTGCCAGATTGGTCACCACACCCACCAGACAGCGGTCATATGGCAAACCTTCCGCCAGAATCTCACGCGGCCCGTTCACCAGCACCGCAGTGTCCACGGCACGGTTCAGCAGGACTTTATGCCCCGCTTCCCAATTGGCGCAATTGCCGGGTTGCAGTTGTCTGTGGTTCAGATAGAGGCCTTTGCTGCAGCTCATGCCGACCTGCTTGCCGCCCAGATGCAGCAGCCGCGCAAGCAATTGCGCGACCAGGGTCTTACCCTGGCTGCCGCAGATGCCAACGAGAGGAATGCGACCATTGCCCTCGTCGGGGAACAGGCTGTTGACGATTGCCTCTCCCACGGGGCGAGCCTCACCTTGTGCCGGCTTGAGGTGCATCAGCAACCCGGGGCCGGCATTGACTTCCACAATGGCCCCACGTTGCTCCTCCAGCGGGCGCGAAATGTCCTCGGCCACCAGGTCGATGCCGGCTATGTCCAAGCCGACGACCTTGGCCGCCAGCGTGGCAACCAATGCCACATCAGGATGCACCTGATCCGTCACATCAAACGCCATGTTGCCGTTACGCTGCACCATGACCTTCTTGCCGGCGACGGGCACCGAATCGGGCTCGAATCCCTGGCGTGCCAACTCCAGGCGAATGGCCGGTTCCTCTTCCAGAATAATCAGGCTGAGCGGAAAATCTTCTGCAATACCGCGACGAGGGTCGGTATTCAGTTGAGTGTCAATCAGCGCGCGGATCGTGGAAGAACCGTCGCCGACCACAAATGCGGCTTCGCCACGGGCAGCAGCCACCACCTTGCCGGCAATCACCAGGATACGATGCTCATGACCGCGTATGAAACGCTCGACGATGACCGAGCTGCCCTCCTGGATCGCCACCTGATAAGCCGCCTCGACCTCTTCTTTGGTCATCAGTTCGGCGGATACCCCGCGGCCGTGGTTGGCATCCAGCGGTTTTACCACCACCGGGACGCCGATGTCCTCGGCGGCCTCCCAGGCATCTGCCGGGCTGTCCACCAGGCGACCTTCGGGGATCGGTACGCCACAGGACTGCAGCAACTGTTTGGTCAGATCCTTGTCGCTGGAAATGCTCTCGGCGATCGCGCTGGTCTTGTCGGTCTCCGCGGTCCAGATGCGATGCTGGTTGACGCCGTGGCCCAGTTGCACGAGATTGCCATCGGTCAGGCGTATTGAAGGAATGCCGCGCTCAGTTGCCGCATCCACAATGCAGGCTGTACTTGGGCCCAGGCAGAGGGAGTCGGCCAGATCCTTGAGACCGGCGACCGTACCATCAAGATCGTAAGGGCGATCTTCCATGGCGGCCAGCACCAGTTCGCGCGCCGCCTCCATGCAGGCACGCCCCACCTTTTCATGCCGTGTACGCACCACCACCTTGTACAGGCCGCGAACCGATGTCTCGCGTGCCTTGCCAAACCCGGTCTGCATCCCAGCCAGATTCTGCAACTCAAGGGTGACATGCTCCAGAATATGGCCGGGCCAAGTGCCTTCGCGCAAGCGCTGCAGAAAGCCACCGCGTTCGCCGATTCCGCAACGGTGCTCGATCAGGCCTGGCAGCCACGCGCTCAGGCGTTCATAAAATCCGGGGATGGTGTTGGAGGGTGAGTCTTCAAGGTCACCGATATCAACCCACGCCTCAAGCACAGGACGATAGGTCCAGATGTTTGGGCCGCGCAGTGACATGACCTTGATAAATTTCAAGTCATTTTTTTTCATTTTTGACTACTGTATATGGCGCGGACAATTAACCAGCATGCTTCACGCTCAATTAACGTTTCGCGCCCATTTCCGTTTACCTGCTCCTCAGGCAGAATATTGATTTGTGCAATACCTGCTTGATTAAAAAGCGGGTGGAACTATACGCACGGTGCCAAGCGCAGTAAACTGCGCATCCCCGCAATTCCTGCACATCTCAGAGGCCCACCCGTGAGCGTAGCGTCACCTGTATCGACATCTGCAAGCAAATCCTTGCCATCCGCATGGCGCAAGGAGCTGGAAAAACGCCTGGCCGATGCCGAGGAGATTCTTGCGTGGATGGAGATTGATCTCGATGCCAGCCTGCATTTTACCCGCGAACTGCTGGTTGTGACCAATAAACGCATCGCGTCGCTCTCCGTGGCCGCAAATAACTGGCAGGAGTGGACATTGCGTCCGGACCTGGTACTGGAACGGCATGATCATGCCGGCGTAGGAAGCATGGAGCTGCATGACGGCAAGACCCGCCTGGCGCGCTGGCGCTATACCCTGGGCCAGAACCTCGCCGCCTTGCGTCTGTTCGATCAGTTTGAGCAGCAGCTCGCCGGCAAAGGCAGCGCACATCATGCGCTGGCGGTGTGCCCCAATTGCAAGGCCCCCCTTGCGCCCGATCAGGAAGAATGCCAGATCTGCACGCGGGAAATTCACACTCCGCCTTCCACTTGGACCCTGTTCCGCTTGTGGCGTTTTGCCAAGCCCTATCGCGCGCATCTGCTCGCTGGTTTTGTCCTGACCCTGGTTTCGACCGCGGCCACTCTGGTGCCCCCCTACCTGACCATGCCGTTGATGGACAAGGTCCTGATCCCCTACCAGAACGGCACGCCTATCGATTATGGTCTGGTTGCCTGGCTGCTGGGCGGGCTGCTTGCATCCGCAGTGCTGGCCTGGGTGCTGGGTTGGGCGCGTACCTATATCCTGGCCCTGGTCAGCGAGCGTATCGGCCGCGATTTGCGCACCACCACCTATGAGCACCTGATGAAGCTTTCGCTGGAATACTTTGGCGGCAAGCGTACGGGCGACCTGATGGCGCGCATCGGCTCGGAAACCGATCGAATCTGCGTGTTCATCTCCCTGCATTTGCTGGATTTTGCCACCGATGTGCTGATGATCATCATGACGGCGGCTATCCTGTTCTCCATCAATCCCTGGCTGGCACTGGTAACGCTGCTGCCCCTCCCCTTTATCGCCTGGATGATCCACGTCGTGCGCGACAAGCTGCGCACCGGCTTTGAAAAAATCGACCGGGTCTGGTCTGAAGTCACCAATGTGCTGGCCGATACCATTCCCGGCATCCGCGTGGTCAAGGCCTTCGCCCAGGAGAAGCGCGAGGCGTCCCGCTTCCATGAGGCAAACCAGCACAACCTGGTAGTCAACGACAAACTGAACAGGATCTGGTCACTGTTTACACCTACCATCACCCTCCTTACCGAAATCGGCCTGCTGGTGGTGTGGATCTTTGGCATCTGGCTGATTGCGCACGACAACATCACGGTCGGCGTGCTGGTCGGCTTCCTGACCTATATCAGCCGCTTCTACACGCGCCTCGATTCGATGAGCCGCATCGTGTCGGTAACACAGAAGGCTGCAGCCGGCGCCAAACGCATCTTCGACATTCTCGACCACGTATCCAGCGTGCCCGAACCCGCCAGGCCTGTGCATCTGGATCATGTCAAGGGTGGCATCGAGTTGCGCAATGTGGGCTTTCGTTATGGCAATCGCACCGTCAATCGCGGCATCGATCTCAACATTGCACCGGGTGAAATGATAGGCCTGGTCGGACACAGCGGCTCGGGCAAGAGCACGCCGGAGGAAAACAGATCCTGGGCGTTCGGCTTCGTCCCAAATGGTCTCTCCCGGCGAAGGTTTGCTTTTGGACCACAGCCACGGTGGAGGTGCTCTTCCTGGGATTGGCACGCGCCTGGATCCCGTGGTTGTGGCTGATCCTGGCGGTGCTGCCGCTGATGGCGTGGTACTTCTGGCGCGACCAGCGCAACC
>DATDDN010000151.1:0-1810 GCA_036523795.1 Gallionellaceae bacterium
TAATACTCCTTTCCAGGTATCTGAACTTGTGCAACGGTTAAGATATTTCGTCAGCCAGGCTGATTCAACTCCTGAGGTTCACATCACCTCCTTTCCACGCGACTAAGGCGTGTGGAGATTTATACTAATTAGTTCATGTCGGAAAATGCAAATCTGAACGTTAAAAATTGAAGGCTGTGAAAAAGGCCGCCGAAGAGAGTAGATTCTGTATTGTCCAAATACAAATCTGTTCTTCGGAGGCCCGCCATGATTATAGAACGATATGTGCGTCCTGAAAACATCCCGGTCGCCAGCCTCAGCGATCCGATTCTGCAGGAGCTGGATTGCATTCTGGAAGATGCGGAACTATTTCGCCTGGTGCGGCATGATCTGAGGCAGCATTACAAACGTTCGAAGCGTGGGCGTCACCCCATCCCAGTGGAGGTCACGTTGCGACTGGTGGTGCTGCGCCGTCGGAAGCAGTGGTCCTATCGACAGATCGAACAAGAAGTGCGTGACAGTCCCAGCTATCGCGTCTGGGTGCGGGTCTACGATCAGAGAGTACCCGATCACAGCACCCTGAATGATCTCGAACGCCTCATCCGTGTGCCGACCCAGCATCAGATCAACGAGCGTTTGCTGGTCTTGGCGCAGAGTTTTCATCTGACACAAGGCGAGAAACTGCGGTTGGATGCCAGCGTGACGGAGACGAACATTCGTTATCCCACCGATAGCGGGCTGCTGGTGGATGGAGTACGCATTCTCAGTCGTTGGCTAAAAGCCGCTATGCCCCTGCTGCCCAGGAAATTGCGCGAGCGCGGCGTCTGTCGCAACCGGATGCGGAGTGCGCGCCGCCGTGCCCGGCAAATTCGACAGTGGAGTCGCTCCACCCCAAAGCAGCAGCGCCACCAGCAGGTCAGAAAGGAAGCGATCAGCCACCTGTATGCCGAATTGCTCCAAATCGCCAGCACCACGCTGGACCAGACAGATCAGGCTGCTGAGCAATTGAGCCAGCAGAAAAGTAATCGGATTTCTGAAGGTCTCGTCTTGCAATTCAACCAGCTCCGACCACTGATCGAGTGCGTGATCGATCAGGCCAGGCGACGAGTGCTGCAGGGCGAAGCCGTGCCGGCACAAGAAAAGGTAGTCAGTCTGTGGGAGCCTCACACGCAAATCCTCCGGCGCGGTAAACCGCAACCACATGAAACCGAGTTCGGGCACAAGGTCAATTACGCAGAAGTCGAACATGGCCTGATCAGCGATTGGCAGGTCATCGCCCAGGGCAAGCCTCCGGACGCCGAGATGCTGCCTCCTTTCCTGCGACAGCATTGTAAACGCTTCGGACATGCCCCGCACATCCTGGCTGGAGATCGCGGTCTCTTCTCGCCAGACAATGAAAGCTTGGCTCGCAGCTTGGGCGTCGAGCACATCGCGATCCCGCAATCCGGACCGCGCACGCCTGAGCGCTCAGCCTATGAAAAGCAAGACTGGTTCAGGAAAGGTTTGTGCTTTCGCAATGGCATCGAAGGTCGCATCAGCGTGGTCAAGCGCACCGTACAACTGAGACGTTGCCCGGCCCACGGCGCCAACGGTTTCGAGCGCTGGGTTGGCACAGGCATTCTTGTTGCCAATATGGTGATCATCGCCCGGGCCTTGTACCAACGCCACCATCGCAAACGTAGAAATGTTAAAGTTCAGACGTGAATTTTCCGACACGAACTAGTTAGAGGAGATTTAGTTCACGCGCCCGCGCGATGGCTTGGGCGCGGTTGCTCACATGCAATTTGCCGAAGATGTTGCTGATATGCCTTTTGACGGTATTGACGGTGAG
>DATDDN010000152.1:0-7492 GCA_036523795.1 Gallionellaceae bacterium
CTTGGCGCGGCGTGCCTTGGCTTCGCCGTTGGTCATCTGCTTGTTGATTTCCTTCAGATCCTTGATCGGGATGCCCACGCGCTGCTGCAGGTCGAGCATGCGCTTCTGCTGGTCCACGATGGCCGCATGGAAGCGTGCCAGCGTTTCGCTGTAAGGCTTCTTTGCAGCAATTTCATGATCCACCCATTCCAGGTTGTCTTCGTTGCTGACGAATACCTTGATGAAGTGCGGACGCGGCATCTTGGCCTTGTTCACGCACAGGTCCTGAATGCTGCGCTCGTGGCCGCGCACTTCTTCCACCAGGCCGCGCATGGTGTCGCACAGCGCGTCTACCTGCTTGGCCGAGAAGCGGAACTGCATCAGTTCATCGGAAATCTGCTGCTGCAGTTTGTCGTATTGCTTGCTGCGGTAGCCATGCTTTTCGTAGGCCTTGCCCAGTTTGGTGAACAGGTCGGCGATTACGGCGAAGCGTTCCAGCGCATCGGTCTTCAGTTGCGCCAGGTTGGCTGCTGCGAGGGCGTCGCCGTCTTCGGAAGACTCTTCTTCCTCTTCTTCCTCGACCTCTTCCACATCCTCGTCTTCGGCGATGTCTTCGCTGACCATCACTTCATCTTCAATCTCGATGAAGCCGTCGATCAGTTCGTCGATGCGCATCTCGTCGCGCTGCACCTTCTCGGCCAGTGCAAGGATCTCGGCGATGGTCGCCGGGCAGGCGGAGATCGCCTGGATCATGTGCTTGAGGCCTTCCTCAATGCGCTTGGCGATGACGATCTCGTCCTGGCGTGTGAGCAGGCCCACGGTACCCATTTCGCGCATGTACATGCGCACCGGGTCGGTGGTGCGGCCAAAGTCTGAATCCACGGTGGACAGGGCTGCTTCTGCCGCTTCCACGGCGTCTTCATCCACCACCGGGGTGACGGCTTCGGACATGACCATGCTCTCGGCGTCCGGCGCCTGGTCGGTCACCGTGATGCCCATGTCGTTGATCATGCTGACCACACCTTCGATCTGCTCCGCTTCGAGCATCTCGGGCAGATGGTCGTTGATCTCGGCAAAGGTCAGGTAACCGCGCTCCTTGCCGAGCACGATCAATGCCTTGAGGCGCGTGCGTCGCGCCTCTACATCTTGTGCATCAACGGGAGTGTTGTCGTCCTGCTTGGTGTTGTTTGCCTGTTTGCTGGATGCCGCCTGCTTGCTAGCGGCGGGCTTTTTCTTGTCTTGCTGAGTCGCCATATGGGTGGATTCCCAGTTAAAAAATTAAATGCGGCATGAAAAAAATAAATGCCACTAAATCGGGCGCGGATTATACCTGATTTTGACGAATCTTACTGCCGCCCATCCCTAGTCCCTGAAAAGACTGAATTTTCTTACCTGCTTCGCGCCTCATTCATCCGTGCGCGGCTGCCTCGCTGCCAAGTGCTCCTGCAACAGCTGCCGGTAACGCGCGAGCTCCTGCGAATCCAGCCCTTTCAGGCCGACACGCTGGAATTTTGCTTCCACTTCCTGCCACTGCCGCTTGCGCTCATCTTCACGCAGCTTGGCCAACACGCCTTGGACCTCGGCTTCGATATCGAATTCCTCGCCCCACTGCAAAACGTCGGCCTCTGCGGCAGAAAACACCGCTTCGTGCGGTGAGCACTGAAAATGCTGGATCATGCATGCCGTGCTCACCTCGTCTTCCTGCCCGCGCAGCCAGTCGGCCAGCGCCACCACCGCCGCCGCCTCGTTGCCTTCCGCCGCAAAATCCTCGGGGATGCGCCGCGCCAGCTCCGGCCGCACCAGCAGGCAGCGCAACAGCATGCGCAGGCTGGAAGGGGCCGGCCGCGAGGCCCGCGGCGGCGGCGCCTTTGCGCGTGTCGGCGGCGCAATCGGCTTGACCGAATAAAGCGCCTCCAGCTCAGCCTGGGTGACGCCGGCCAGCGCGGCCACCTCCTTGCGCAGCAGCAGCGCCATCGCTGGCGCATTGGGCGAGATGGCGGTGAGCAGCGGCTGCGCGCTCTTGAGCAGATTGCTGCGCCCCTCCTGGGTGCGCAGATCGACGCGTGAGGCCAGTTCGCGCAACAGGTAGCCGGACAGGGTCAGCGAATCGTGCAGCAGTGCCTCGAAGGCCTCGGTGCCGAATTCGCGCACGTAGCTGTCCGGGTCGTGTTCCACCGGCAGGAACAGGAAGCCGATGCGCTTGCCATCCACCAGCTGCGGCAGGGCATTCTCCAATGCGCGCCAGGCTGCGCGCTGACCCGCCGCGTCGCCGTCGAAGCAGAACACCACCTGCTCCGCCAGGCGCAGCAGCTTTTGCGTGTGGAACGGTGTGGTCGCAGTGCCCAGCGTCGCCACGGCGTAATCCACGCCGTGCTGGGCCAGCGCCACCACGTCCATGTAGCCTTCCACCACGATCACCAGCTGGCGGGCACGGATCGCCTTCTGCGCCTGGAACAGGCCGTACAGCTCGTGGCCCTTCTCGAACAGCGGCGTCTCCGGCGAGTTGAGGTACTTGGGCTCGCCCTTGTCCAGCACGCGCCCGCCGAAGCCGATCACCTGCGCGCGCGCATTGATGATGGGAAACATGATGCGGTCGCGGAAGCGGTCGTAGCGCTTGTTGTTGTCGCCTTCGATCACCATGCCGGTTTCCACCAGGCTGGCATCCTGGTAATCGGGCACCGCGCTCGCCAGGTTCTGCCAGGCATCCGGCGCGTAGCCGATGCCGAAGCGCGCCGCGATCTCGCCCGACAGGCCACGCCCCTTCAGATACTGAATGGCGCGCGGCGACTGCTTGAGCTGTTCGCGGTAGTAACGCGTGGCGGTCTGCATCAGCTCGTACAGATCCGGGGCCACCTTGTGCTGCACCTGGCCAGGCGCGGCCGCTTCGCGCGGCACCTGCAGGCCGATGCTCTTCGCCAGCTCTTCCACCGCATCGACAAAGCCCAGCCCGGCATGTTCCATGACAAAGCCGATGGCCGTGCCATGTGCACCGCAGCCGAAGCAGTGGTAGAACTGCTTGGTCTGGCTGACCGTAAACGAGGGAGATTTTTCGTTGTGGAAGGGACAGCAGGCGGCGTAGTTGGCGCCCGCTTTCTTGAGCGGCACATAACGCTCGATGACATCCACGATGTCGAGGCGGTTGAGCAAGTCCTGGATAAAGCTTTTTGGAATCACTCCGGTCCTCGCGATAGGGCACTGATCAGGTGCCTGCAGTTCGGTGCTACCCGGCGGGCCGGGCAGGCACCTGGCTTACTTGGACAGTCGGGCCTTGACCTGCCCGGATACGCGACCGATGTCGGCACGCCCGGCCAGTTGCGGCTTGAGCACCGCCATCACCTTGCCCATGTCCTGGGCAGAGGCCGCACCGCTGCTGGCAATGGCCTGGGCGATGGCGGCGTCGATTTCGGCATCGCTGAGCGGCTGCGGCATGTAGCCCTGCAGCACGCTCATTTCAAACTTTTCGGCATCGGCCAGGTCTTGGCGGCCGGCCGCTTCATACTGGCTGACCGAGTCGCGGCGCTGCTTCATCATCTTGTCGATGATGGCCAGCACATCGGTGTCGGTCAGCTCGATGCGCTCATCCACCTCGCGCTGCTTCATCGCGGCGAGCAAAAGACGAATAGCCCCAAGACGCGCCGTCTCCTTGGCGCGCATGGCGGTTTTCATGTCTTCGTTGATTTGCTGTTTGAGACTCATATGCTCAACAGGGCCGCACGGGCAGCCCCAGAGTAGGGAATCAGTACAGCTTCGGTGGCAGAACCTGGTTGCGCAGACGCTTGTAGTGGCGCTTTACCGCAGCAGCCAGCTTGCGCTTGCGCTCGGCAGTGGGCTTCTCGTAGAACTCACGGGCGCGCAGCTCAGTCAGCAGGCCGGTTTTTTCCACAGAGCGCTTGAAACGGCGCATGGCGACTTCAAACGGTTCGTTCTCTTTTACACGTACGGTTGTCATTAAAAACTACCTTAACAAAAAATTTGAGGGCGCGATTCTAGCAAAACACCCCGTAGACCACAACAGCGATATTCAGGCGTCAATTTACCGTCACCCGGGCAAATTTGCGCTTGCCCACCTGCGCCACCACCACGGAACCCGCTCTGAGCTGCAAAGCCTTGTCGGCCACCTTCTCCCCATCCAGCTTGACGCCGCCCTGCTCGATCATGCGCATGGCTTCGGAGGAACTGGCCACCAGGTTGGCCTGCTTGAGCAGGTGAGCGATGCCGATGCCGCCATCGGTGGCGGCCACGGAAATTTCCGGCATGTCGTCTGGCAACACGCCCTGCCTGAAGCGCGCCTCGAATTCCGCCAGCGCATCTTCGGCCGCCTTGCGGCTGTGGAAGCGCGCCACAATTTCCTGCGCAAACAGCACCTTGATGTCACGCGGATTGCGTCCGGCCTCGACTTCGCGGCGCCAGCCCTGGATGGTGGACAGGCTTTCGAACGACAGCAATTCCAGATAGCGCCACATCAGCTCGTCCGAAGCCGACATCAGCTTGCCGAACATTTCCTGCGGCGCATCGGTGATGCCGACGTAGTTGCCCAGCGACTTGGACATCTTGTTGACGCCGTCCAGCCCTTCCAGCAAGGGCATGGTGAGCACACACTGTGCCGGCTGGCCGAAGTGCTTCTGCAACTCGCGCCCCATCAGCAGGTTGAATTTCTGGTCGGTCCCGCCCAGCTCAATGTCCGCCTTGAGCGCGACCGAGTCATAGCCCTGCACCAATGGATAGACGAATTCGTGGATGGCGATGGGCTGGTTGTTGGCGTAACGCTTGGAAAAGTCGTCGCGTTCCAGCATCTGCGCCACGGTGTGGGTGGCGGCCAGGCGGATCAGGTCTACCGCGCTGAATTTGTCCATCCAGGTGGAGTTGAACACGATCTCCGTGCGCTCCGGGTCCAGCACCTTGAACACCTGGTCGCGGTAGCTCTGGGCATTGGCCAGCACCTGCTCGCGGGTCAGCGGCGGCCGGGTGGCGTTCTTGCCGGTAGGGTCGCCGATCATGCCGGTGAAGTCGCCGATCAGGAACAGGGCGTGGTGGCCCAGATCCTGCAGCTGGCGCATCTTGTTGAGCAGCACGGTGTGGCCCAGGTGCAGGTCCGGCGCGGTGGGGTCAAAGCCCGCCTTGATGCGCAAAGGGCGCCCCAGGGCGAGTTTCTGCTTCAATTCTGTTTCCAGCAGCAGCTCGCTGCTGCCGCGTTTAAAAATTTCCAGGGTTTCTTGCTGTGACATGTTCGACGATCGTAGGTATTTTCCGGCTTCTGCCGTCAATTCTGCATATCATGCTGCCATGCGGCAGGTTTTCCTTGATTTCACTGCGCAAAGACGGGGTTGAACGGGTTTGTACAACAGGCCTTCTCTGGTAAAGTGGCGGCCGCTTTGCAAGACAAAACGGCGTGCATACGCATCAGCCGCCGCAACAGGAGTCGTAAATGGTACCGCAAAATCCCGCGACACACGCGCGCAAATTGAAGTTGCGCTGGTTTGTCACCCTGTCTACCCTGCCTTTGCTGGGCGTGGTAACGGCCTTCGGCATCATGCCTCAGTCCGCCTTCAACATGGACACCGGCAAGCAGATCACGGAAGAACTCGTGCTGCCCGAATTGCCCAAGACCGCCGACAGCAATGCCGCCTTCTGGCGCAACGACCGCATGCAACGCGGCGACACAGTGGCCGAATTGCTGCAGCGCCTGAATGTGGACGATCCCGCTGCCAGCAACTACCTGCGCACCAATAAGGCCGCCGAATCATTTCGCCGCCTGGCGATCGGCAGGGATGTCCAGGCCGAAACCACGGCGACCGGCAGCCTGCTGGCCTTGCGTTATCTGAACAGCAACGGCAACGAAATCGTCATCGAAAAGAGCGGCAACAGCTTCCGCACCAGCACCCTGCCCCTGCAGACTGAAAAACGCCTGTTCATTCGCACCGGCGAAATCACCAGCACCCTGTATGAAGCAACAGACGCCGCCGGCTTGCCTGACCCGGTCGCCAACCAGATGGCTGAAATCTTCGGTGGCGACGTAGACTTCCATCGCGACATACACAAGGGCGACAAATTTTCCGTCATCTATGAGGTGACGTACAGCAATGGCCGCCCCGTGCGCTCCGGCAACATACTGGCAGCCGAATTCGTCAACAACGGCCGCAGCTATCGCGCCCTTTACTACCAGACCGGCAACAATCACGGCAGCTACTTCGCTCCGGACGGCAAGAGCATGCACAAGGCGTTCTTGCGCTCGCCCATCGAGTATTCGCGCATCAGCTCCGGTTTCAGCCTGGGGCGCCTGCACCCCATCCTGAACAAGATGCGCGCCCACAAGGGCGTGGACTACGCGGCGCCCATCGGCACCAAGGTGAAAGCCACCGCGGACGGCGTCGTAACCTTTGTCGGCAAGCAGGGCGGGTATGGCAACGTCATCATGCTCAGCCACCAGGGTGTTTACACGACGGTATATGGCCACCTGTCGCACTTCGCCCCCGGCCTGCACCGCGGCCAGCGCGTGGCGCAGGGCGAGATCATCGGCAATGTGGGCATGACCGGTCTGGCCACCGGCCCGCACCTGCACTACGAATTCAAGATCAATGGCGCCCAGCGCGACCCGTTGCGCGTCGCCCTGCCCGATGCCAAGCCGATCAGCGAGCAGCAGAAGGCGGCCTTCCAGGAGGCCACGCTGGAGATGAAAAATCGCCTGAACATGCTGCGCGACACCAACCTGGCCAAACTCGACTGATCGAGGCAGCGTGAGCGCCAGCGAAATCTACATCGGCCTCATGTCAGGCACCAGCCTGGACGGGGTCGATGCAGCCTTGCTTGATCTCGCAGCCACGCCTCCCCGCCTGCTGGCCACGCATTACCAGCCTTTTCCGGCCGAGCTGCGCGCCGCGCTGCTGGCACTGCACCACCCTGTCCCTAACGAACTGCACCAGGCCCAGCTGCTGGCCAATGAACTGGCGCAGCACTATGCAACGGCCACCCTCGCCTTGCTCAAAGATGCACAATTCCCGGCCGACCAGGTGCGCGCCATCGGCTGCCATGGTCAGACCGTACGCCATCGCCCCGAGGCAGGCTACACCCTGCAATTGGGCAACGCCGCGCTGCTGGCCGAATTGACTGGCATCACCGTGATCAACGACTTCCGCAGCCGTGACATTGCTGCAGGCGGACAAGGCGCCCCATTGGTGCCGGCATTCCATCATCAGGTGATGCGGCACCCGACCGTTCATCGTGTCATCGTCAACATCGGCGGCATCAGCAACCTCACGGACCTCGCGCCCGGCCGCACCACCACCGGGTTTGACTGCGGCCCCGGCAATCTGCTGCTGGATGCCTGGATCGAAGCGCAGCGCGGTTTACCCTATGACCGCGATGGCGCCTGGGCCGCCTCGGGCACGCCCATCCCCGATCTGTTGCAGCGCCTGCTGGCAGAGCCCTTCCTGCATGCTGCACCGCCCAAGAGCAGCGGGCGCGACCTGTTCAACCTGCACTGGCTGCAACAGCACTTGCGCGGTGACGAGGCGCC
>DATDDN010000153.1:0-6036 GCA_036523795.1 Gallionellaceae bacterium
GCTGCTGGCCGGGCGCAGCGAGGGCATGGCCAACGTGATGGCCGCCAGCCTGGGCATTGTGACGCCGTTTTGCAGCTGTTCGGCGGTGCCGCTGTTCATCGGTTTTGTGCAGGCGGGCGTGCCGCTGGGGGTGACGTTTTCCTTCCTGATTTCGGCGCCCATGGTGAATGAGGTCGCGCTGGGCCTGCTGTTCGCGCTGTTTGGCTGGAAGATCGCGGCGCTGTATCTGCTGCTCGGCCTAGGAGTAGCCATCCTGGCCGGCCTGCTGATCGGCAGGCTGGGGATGGAGCATCACCTGGAAGACTGGGTGCAGGCGATGCAGGCCAGCGGCGGCGCAACGACGCTCAACCTGGATGAGGTGATGGACTGGCCGGCCCGCATCCGTGCTGGCCTGCATCACCTGAAGCAGATCGTCGGCAAGGTGTGGATCTACATCGTGCTGGGCGTGGCGGTAGGTGCCGGCATCCACGGCTATGTGCCGCAGGACTTCATGGCCGGCCTCATGGGCAAGGGCGCCTGGTGGTCGGTGCCGGCTGCGGTGCTGATCGGCGTGCCCATGTATTCCAACGCCGCCGGCATCATCCCCGTGGTGCAGGCCCTGCTGGGCAAGGGCGCGGCACTGGGCACCGTGCTGGCTTTCATGATGAGCGTCACTGCGCTGTCGCTGCCGGAGATGATCATTCTGCGCAAGGTGCTGAAGCCGCGGCTGATCGCCACCTTCGTGGGCGTGGTGTCGGTGGGTATCCTGCTGGTGGGCTATGTGTTCAATGCGCTGTTGTGAATGAGCAAAGCCGCTGGATAAGGAGAAGTCCAGCTGCACAGATTAATGCGGAGCTCGAGTTGCCCCGTCGCGTCCGCGACGAGGCGACACCGGGAGTCTGCTACTGAATGATGAAAGGAAATGCGATGAAGAACATCAAGGTACTCGGCACCGGCTGTGCCAACTGCAAGACCACACTCAAGCTGATCGAGGAGGCCGTCAAGGCCAAAGGGCTGACGGTGGAGCTGGAGAAGGTCGAAGACCTCGCCGCCATCATGAGCTACGGCGTGATGTCCACGCCCAGTGTGGTCATCGACGGCAAGGTGGTGCATGCAGGTGGCGTGCCGGAGCGCAACAAGATCGACGCGTGGCTGGCGTGAACCTGCAGCGGCCTGACCAGAACTCTGCCCCAGCTGCTTGAAGCAACGGGGCGCTAGCGTGCCTTGTGCGCTAGCTGATCTTCATCGGCAGGATCACCATCTGCTGCCCGCGCAGGTGCAGGCGGCGCTGCATGGTGAGCGCGGTCTGGTTGTGCAGCCAGCGCACCCACCAGCTGTCATTGGCAAAGATGAGGTTGGCGGCAAAGCACACGCTGTTGGGGTATTCCGCAATCACTTCCTGCACCAGCTCTTCCAGCACCACCACCGGGTCGGTGCCGTGCGCCATGCGCCAGGTGGCCTGCAGGTCATGGCTGCGGCAGAAGCCGGCGTAGTAGCACAGGGCGTTTTCGGTCTTGTACTGCATGGAGCGGATGGTGGCGTCGCTGTCGTAGCTCTGTGTGTCCACTTCGCCCGCGCTGAGGAAGATGAAGTTCTTGAAGTGCCCCGGAAACAGGCGCAGCACCCACAGGATGGTGTGCACGCCGACGCCGCGGTGTTCGTCCACCAGGAAGATGGCGGTAGGCAGTTCGGGATCGAGCTTGCGCGGCAGGCCGGGATCGATCTGCACCGACTGCGCGAACATCTTTTCTATCTCGCGCAGCTTGACCTTGGTTTCTTCGTAATGCTTGCGGATGAACACGCACAGCGCCACCACCAGTCCGGTGATCAGCAGGGTGACCCAGCCGCCGTCGCCGAATTTTTCCACGGTGGTGATCAGCAGGATGCCTCCGGTCACGGCGAGGCCTGTCAGGGACAGGGCGATCTTGCGCTTCCAGGTGCGCACGCCGCGGCGCTGGCGCCACCAGTGCACCGTCAGCCCCAGCAGCGACAGGCTGAAGGTGAGGAATACGTTGATGCTGTACAGCACCACCAGCAGGGTGACCGAGCCCTTGCTCCACAGCAGGATCAGCATGGCGGCGATGCCCATCACGAGGATGCCGTTCTGGGTGACCAGGCGCGAGGACAGCTGGCGGAACTGGCGCGGCACCCACGAGTCGGCTGCCATGTTGGCCATCACGGCAGGGCCGCCGAGAAAGCCGGTGTTGGCGGCCACCAGCAGCAGACCCGCCTCCAGTGCCAGCACGAGTGCGAGGGAACTGGAGCTGGCCCAGTCGGGCATGCCCAGGGTGGCGATGATGGCCTTGAAGGTGACCGCATTCAAGGTTTGTCCCTCGACATGCTGTGCCTGCCACAGCAGATAAAGCACGATAATGCCGCCGGCGGTGAAGGCCAGCGATACGGCCATGTACAGCATGGTGAGCTTGCCGGTGCGTGCACGTGGTTCGCTCAGCATGTTGACGTTGTTGGAGACCGCCTCGATGCCCGTGTAGGTGCCGCCGCCCAGCGAATAGGCGCGCAGGAACAGCGAGGCCACGAAGATCCAGCTGGTCTGCTGCACCAAGGAGGTGGTTTCGTTCAGGGTGGCGGGGATCAGCTGCGGCAGCCCTTCGGCATGGGCACTGATGCCATAGCCGATGAGCAGGGCATGGGTGATGAAGAAGCCGAGGAAGATCGGCAGCAGCACCTTGATCGATTCCTTCATGCCGCGCAGGTTGAGCACGATCAGCACGATCAGCAGGGCAATCTCGCTGCCGAACTTGAGGAAGTGCGCGGATGCCGGCAACAGGCTGAACAGCGCATCCGCGCCGCTGGCCACCGAAATGGCGATGGTCAGCACATAGTCCACAATCAGCGCCGCGCCGGAAAGCAGGCCTGCGCGCGCGCCGAGCAGACGGGTGGCGACCTTGTAGCCACCGCCACCGGAAGGGAATAGCTCGATCACCTGGTTGTACGCCAGGGCGATGATGAATACGGTGAGGGCGGTGGCGAGTGCCAGATACAGGCCGAGCTGGGTATGGCTGCCCAAGGCGAGGAAGGCTTCTTCCGGGCCGTAGCAGGAGGAGGACAGACCGTCTGCACCGAGGCCGATCCAGGCGAGAAACGCGATCAACACGATGCCGTGGCGCGTGGCCGGATTGAGCGGGTCAAGCGGGTTGCCAAGCAGGATTTCGCGCAGCTTGCTGGTCAGTGACATGGTCCGTTTTCGGGGGGCTGGCAAAGAAAACGCGCCATTATCGTGGAAATCGGCTGTTTTGAATACGGTGGTGAGCTGGCTGCCCCGCTGGTTCGAGAGGCGACACCGCAATTCCTTAAGTGGAAGGTTGTGGTTCCGACATCACATTCGCTACGCGAATATGAGTCTTCACCGCAATCTGGTTCTGCTGTTGTTACAGCAGAACACAGGTTGTGGCTCCGACATAACTTCCGCTGCACGGAAGTTAGTCTTCACCGCAATTTAGTCCTGCTGTCTTACAGCAGGACTAAATTGTCCCGGTGTATCAACTCCAGTTCGTCCACGTAGCCGAGGATGGATTCGATCTCATGGCTGGCATGGCCGGCGATGCGGCGCGCTTCGCTGCCGCTGTAGTTGCTGAGGCCGCGCGCCACGTCCTGGCCCTGTTCATCGAGGATGGCGACTACCGAGCCGCGCTGGAATTCGCCGATGATTTCGCTCGCGCCGATGGGCAGCAGGCTCTTGCCTTCGCTGCGCAGGGCGCGCAGCGCGCCGGCATCCACCCTGATCTTGCCGGACACCTGCAGGTGGTCGGCCAGCCACTGCTTGCGTGCGTCCAGCGACATCTGCTGCGCGGTGAGCAGGGTGCCGATGCTTTCGCCCTGCATCAGGCGCGGCAGCACGTTGTGTTCGTGGCCGGAGGCAATGGCGGTGTGCGCGCCACTGCGTGCGGCACGTTTGGCGGCGAGGATCTTGGTGAGCATGCCGCCGCGGCCGATGGCCGTGCCGGCGCCGCCGGCCATGGCTTCCAGTTTGGCGTCGCCGGCCTGGGCGAGGCTGACCAGGGTGGCGCTCTTGTCCTTGCGCGGATCGGCGGTGTAGAGGCCGCTCTGGTCGGTGAGGATCACCAGCACATCGGCCTCGATCAGGTTGGCCACCAGCGCGCCCAGCGTGTCGTTGTCGCCGAACTTGATCTCGTCGGTGACCACGGTGTCGTTCTCGTTGATGATGGGGATCACGCCCAGGGTGAGCAGGGTGCGCAGGGTGGAGCGGGCGTTGAGGTAGCGCTCGCGGTCGGCCAGGTCGGCATGGGTGAGCAGCACCTGGGCGGTACGCAGCTGGTGGGCGCTGAAGCAGCTCTCATACACCTGCACTAGGCCCATCTGGCCCACGGCTGCGGCAGCCTGCAGCTCGTGCACGGCGCTGGGGCGCTTCTTCCAGCCCAGGCGCTGCATGCCTTCTGCGATGGCGCCGGAGGAGACTAGCACCACCTCGCAGCCGCGGTCACGCAGGGTGGCGATCTGCTGCGCCCAGTTGCCGATGGCCTTGAGGTCCAGCCCTTCGCCCTGGTTGGTGACGAGGCTGCTGCCGACTTTGACGACGATACGTTTGGCTTGCTTCAGTACGGTTTGCATACGTTTTCAGAAAAACGAAATCGATAACGAATCTTGTGGGATCAACCCGCCATGTCGGTGCCGGGCTCGGCGTCCGGCGCAAGCCGGGCGGCCTGTGTCTGCGCCGCGGCCAGCGCTGCTTCCTCGGCGGCCACGGCTTCGAGGTGCTCCATGATGGCGTAGGTCAGTTCCTTGCAGCCTTCGCCGCTGATGGCGGAAATGATGAAGTAGCGGGTGTTCTCGCCGAAGGCCTTCAGGAAGGCCTGCACCTTCTCGTCGCGGTCTTCCAGCAGGTCCACCTTGTTCAGCACCAGCCAGCGCGGCTTGTTGTACAGCGCCTCATCGTACTTCTTCAGTTCGTTGAGGATGGCGTGGGCTTCGCGTGCCGGGTCTATGCCTTCGTATTGCGGCGCAATGTCGACCAGGTGCAGCAGCAATCGCGTGCGTGCCAGGTGGCGCAGGAACTGGTGGCCCAGGCCGGCGCCCTCGGCGGCACCCTCGATCAGGCCGGGAATGTCGGCGATGACAAAGCTCTTTTCGTGGGTCACGCGCACCACGCCCAGATTGGGGTGCAGGGTGGTGAAGGGGTAGTCGGCCACTTTAGGGCGTGCAGCGGAGACGGCGCGGATGAAGGTGGATTTGCCCGCGTTGGGCATGCCCAGCAGGCCGACGTCGGCCAGCACCTTCAGCTCCAGCTGCAGTTCGCGGCGTTCACCTTCCTCGCCCGGCGTACATTGGCGCGGCGCGCGGTTGGTGCTGGACTTGAAGTGCAGGTTGCCGAGGCCGCCCTTGCCGCCACGGGCCAGCAGCGCCTTTTCGCCGTCGCGTGCCAGATCGGCAATCTGTTCGCCGGTGTTGATGTCGGTGATGACGGTGCCCACCGGCATGCGCAGGATGATGTCATCCGCGCCCTTGCCGTAGCAGTCCGCACCGCGGCCGGATTCACCGTTCCTGGCGCGATGCAGGCGGGCGAAGCGGTAATCGACCAGGGTGTTGATGTTGCGGTCGGCTATGGCATAGACGCTGCCGCCCGAGCCGCCATCGCCCCCGTCGGGGCCGCCCTTGGCGATGTACTTCTCGCGCCGGAAGCTGGCGGCGCCATTGCCGCCGTCGCCTGCGATCACTTCAATTTTTGATTCGTCGATGAACTTCATGGGTCACTCAGGGCGCTTGGAGAAATGGGCCAGCGTCGTTCCGGCGCAGGCGGGACCCAGTATTCAGTCTCCTGGATCCCGCCTGCGCGGGGATGACAACCGGCTATTCCGTTGTCGCCCGAAAAATTTTGCCGCCAAAACAAAAAAGCCCTACCTTGCGATAGGGCTTGATTGGCCGGGTTGCCGTGCTTACACAGCTTCCACGAATACAGTCTTGTGCTTGGCTGCGCCCTTGATCGCGAAAACCACCTTGCCGGTGATCTTGGCAAACAGGGTGTGATCCTTGCCCATGCCCACGTTGTCGCCGGCGTGGAACTGGGTGCCGCGCTGACGC
>DATDDN010000154.1:0-4410 GCA_036523795.1 Gallionellaceae bacterium
TGACATCCAGAATTTTTTATTGCCTAGTCAGATGTTGGAAGATACAAGGGCATATGAGGCAGCAGGAATGCCCAAGGGATATTTAGCATTTTCCTCGGATTGCATGGGAAACATGTTCTGTTTCAAAATCGATGAGTGCAAAATTCAACTTAATGAACCATCAATCTGGTTTTTTGATCACGATTTTGTTGAGATTGAATCAATTGCTAATGGCTTTAATGAGTGGTTAGAAAAGTATGTTGAGGTTTAAAGCCGCTAACCCTACGCTCAAGCGGGACGCTTCGCGGCGTCGCCGCTCGCGCCCCTTAGATCCACGTTATACCGCCTGACGATGACCTCCCTAGCGCGGAGCATTAACGAGCAGGAACCAGACCTGGAGCTCGTGAGCTTGAAGTCAATCTCGCATGCAGCTCGCGGTGCCGTTTTCGAGCTCTATGTCTGCCGCCTAGTCGATTCGGGGCAATTTCGGGTGTATATCGCCAAGAATGGTGAAGTTTGCGGATACATATTCGACCCCACGCACGATGTGCATTGCCAAGCGGGGAGCGCGTTGGAAGGTGCAATAGTCGAAGACTTGGTTACTACGGCCATAGGTGATATCGAGGCAAACCTCTATGACCTCTACTGAACGATATAACTTTCCAATCGAGCGGACCGCCTACAGCGTCCGCTCATCGTTACGTTATGTTTTCTGAGACGCCATAATGTTTTCTAGAGTAGAAAAATCAAAATGTCCTTCTTGCGGCATAAGAAGAACGCAAGATGAGACAAAAGAGCTGCATAAATTTATTGAAAATCTTTTTGAACAACAACCACGATGGGCGTATGTGTTTTACGGTGGTGAGCGGGAATTAGCTTACGATAAATACACTCATGGTACCGGGTGGGCTTGTGATAAGTGCATTAGCAAAGGTTTTGCGCTATTGGCAGATTTAGAAAAACAGGCGTATTGCGATTGGCCACCATACTTTGTATATCAGGACGAAGAACACGATTGCAGAACTTGTGGGTGTAAATTTATATTTTCCAAAGAAGAACAATAATTTTGGTATGAAGCTCTAGGGTTTTTGGTTCAGAGTGAAGCTGTTAATTGCAGAAAATGCAGAGCGGAAATCCGAAATCGTAAAGATAGGATACGAAAAGCACAAAAGGAGCTACAGGAGATAAAACCGAATCTTAATATCGATAGCGTTATTCAACTAAAGAAAATAGTAGATCTCTATAGCATGACTGAAAGCCATAATAAAGTAAGGCAATACACTGAGAGATTAAATAGGCTAATCAAACAAGGTAATGGAAAAACATAACATGCTCTCCAGCCGACGTCGTCGCTAACGCGACTCCTCGGCTGAGCTTCAACGTTGAATGTCTGGTTTCGGGGAATGAATTTTCGATGCGTAATGGCAGGAATGGGCACGTAGCGGAAGTTCACCGAATATCCACGATGCCCGGTAATGGGCGAATAGCGGACGTTGCATGTTGTTCCGGCCCATCCCCACGGAAGACCAATTGCTGAACGAAAGCAGGCATTGCCAGCACTTCCCTCGGTGCCTGGCTGTGTTGTAGATGTTCTTGGTGCAGCATAGTGACGGCCGCGAGCGGGACGCTCCGCTCTCTCAACTGCTTGACATTTTTCGATCGCGGCCTAAAATCCGCGCCTTCATTCAATTCACTGCAAAGGAGATCAATATGCTTACGCTGATCACGCTTTGCAGGCCGCAACTGTCGTAATTGCCGCGCCGCCTCCGGGCGGCACGCTTTGCCCGGCTTCGGCCTGCCTCTTCCTGGTTTTTCTATAACCAACCTCACAAGGAAATGGTACATGGGCAATTACGTTCACCCATCGTCCGAGCGCGTCTCCATCATCGCCTCGGATGACACCTGGATCGAAGGAAAAGCGATCCAGCAACTTGAAACCACCGCACGACTGGAAGGTATGCATCGCGTGGTCGGAATGCCGGATCTTCATCCCGGGCGCGGCTACCCTGTCGGTGCTGCATTCTTCGCCGTGGGGCGGATCTACCCGGCACTGGTCGGCAATGACATCGGCTGCGGCATGGCACTGTGGCGCACCGATATCCCGGCGGCAAGGGCGCCGCTCGACAAGCTGGAGAAGCGCCTGGGCAGCATAGACGGGCCCCTCGACGAGCCGTGGCGGGAATATATCGACAGGCTTGGCTTGGCGAATACCGGGCACGAGCTTGCGCTGGGCACCATCGGCGGAGGCAACCACTTTGCCGAGTTGCAGCAGATCGATGAGGTCTATTGCGACGAAGCACGCCTGCCTCCCGCACTGGATCGCAGGCAGCTGTTCCTGCTGGTGCACAGCGGCTCACGCGGCCTCGGCGAGGCCATCCTGCGCGAGCAGGTAGATCGCTTCGGCCATGCCGGTCTGATTGCGGGCAGTGCGGAGAGCGATGCCTATCTGGCACGCCATGCGGATGCATTGCGCTTTGCACGGGCCAATCGCGAGCTGATTGCGCGGCGCATCCTGGCGCGCTGGCAGACGGATGGCACCTCCGTTCTCGACCTCGATCACAACCTGGTGGCACCGGCAGTCATATCCGGCGTGTCCGGGTGGTTGCATCGCAAGGGCGCTGCGCCTGCGGACCAGGGCATGGTTGTGATCCCGGGCTCGCGTGGAGACTACAGCTATGTCGTGCAGCCGATCGCAGCGGAGAGCAGCCTCTTGTCCCTGGCGCACGGCGCCGGCCGCAAGTGGATGCGCACGGAATGCCGCGATCGCCTCGCCCGGCGCTATACCGCTGCACAACTGGGACGCACGGCACTGGGCAGCCGCGTGATCTGTGACGATCGCGAGCTGATCTTCGAGGAGGCTCCCGAAGCATACAAGTCGATTGCGACAGTCATCGATGCGCTGCAATCCGCCGGCCTGATCGAGGTGCTCGTCCGCCTCAAGCCGCTGCTCACCTACAAGAAACGGGGAGGTTGATCATGCTGCTGATTCAACTTTCTTCCGCACAGGGGCCGGCAGAATGCCAGCTTGCCGTCGCCAAGGCACTGCGCCGCCTGTTGCAGGAAGCCGCACACGACGGCGTCGATGTACGCGTGGTGGAACAGGAGCCGGGTGACCACGACGGCACTTTTCGCTCGGTGTTGCTGGCGCTCGACGGCGCCGGGGCGGACGGGCTCTCGCGGCGCTGGGAAGGTACGGTGCAGTGGATATGCAACAGCCCCTACCGCCCCAACCATGCTCGCAAGAACTGGTTCATCGGTGTGGCTCGTTTTGACGAAATGGCATTTGCCAGGGATGGCGAAATTCGCTTCGAAACCATGCGCGCCTCAGGGCCCGGCGGCCAGCACGTCAATACCACCGAGTCGGCGATTCGTGCCACGCACCTGGCTACCGGCATCAGCGTCAGAGTGCAGACGGAGCGCAGCCAGCACGCCAACAAGCGCCTGGCGCTGCTGCTTATTTCGCGCCGCCTCGCACAGCTGGAGGAGGAGGCGCAAAGCGGACAGCGTGCCGACCGGCGCATGGCGCACCACCAGGTGGCGCGTGGTGATCCGGTGCGTGTGTTCCGCGGCGAGGCCTTTCAGCCGCTGGGCTAGAAGGGGCTTTGAATCACTTGCCTGCAATGTAGCCAGTTGCTGTAATCAGGCTGAGCTTCATGACTCCAGCTGGATGAACACCGTCTGGCCCTCCAGCCTCACCGGGAAGTGACGCGCGCAGCCCACATCCGGTCCCACGGCATTGCCGTCTTCCAGGTTGATCTGCCAGTTGTGCATGGGGCAGGCCACTTTCTTGCCGTAGACGATGCCTTGCGACAGATGCCCGCCCTTGTGCGGGCACTTGTCCAGCAGGGCGAACACCTCGTCGGTGGCAGTGCGGAACAGGGCAATTTCGCCCTGGGCGGATTGGATGACGCGGCTGCCCAGTGGCGGGATGTCGTTGAGGGTGGCGACTTGTTTCCAGTTGCTCATGATGGGGTTCCTTTGTCTTAAACGGTAGTCGCAGACTCTGCGGCGGCCAGCTTGATCGGGGTGAATTCGCGGGCGTTGAGGTTTTCCTTCGCCCACGGGTTGCGGCTGTCCTTCAGGGCGTACAGCAGGCGCTGATACAGGGCCTTGCGGTTGGCGGCATCCTCCACCACCTTCTGCTTCACGTAGTCGATGCCGACGCGCTCCAGCCAGTGCACGGTGCGGTCCAGGTAGCGCGCTTCCTCACGGTACAGCTGGGTGAAGGCGCAGGTGTATTCCATCACTTCTTCCTTGCTCTTCACCTTGGCCAGGAACTGCGCCACTTCGGTCTTGATGCCGCCGTTGCCGCCGACATAGATTTCCCAGCCCGAGTCCACGCCGATCACGCCGACATCCTTGATGCCGGATTCGGCGCAGTTGCGTGGGCAGCCCGATACGGCCAGCTTGACCTTGTGCGGCGCGTACATG
>DATDDN010000155.1:0-1957 GCA_036523795.1 Gallionellaceae bacterium
TGCTTCACCTTCTGCAGTTTCAGCCGAGGGTTTCTCACGCAGGATGGTCTCCATGCGGGCGATTTCCCGGCGCAAAATGCGCAAGCGGCTGGTATCGGTTAACTGGCCGGTCACCGCCTGGAAACGGAGCTTCATCAGCTCCTCGCGGGAATCCGTCAGCTTGGTTTCAATTTCACCTGGTTGCAGGTCACGCAGTTTGCTGGTCTTTGTAGACTTCATGCCTGCTCTCCTGCATCGTGACGTGCAACGATCTTGGTCTTGATCGAGAACTTGTACTGGGCATTCTTCAGGGCCTGAAGCGCGGTGGCCTCGTCGAGACCGCCGACTTCAAACATGATGCGCCCAGGCTTCACGACTGCGACATAGTATTCCACATTGCCCTTACCGGAACCCATGCGGGTTTCGGGTGGCTTGTGGGTATACGGCTTGGCCGGGAAAATGCGGATCCAGACCTTGCCACGGCGTTTCATTTCGCGGACGATGGTACGGCGGGCGGCCTCGATCTGGCGGGCGGTCACCCAGCCGGGCTCCAGCGCCTGCAGACCAAACTCACCGAAGCTGACTTCGGCGCCACGCAGGGCCTTGCCCCGCATGCGACCGCGCATCTGCTTGCGCCACTTAACACGTTTTGGCATCAACATAGTAACTTACCTCTTTAAGAGCAACTGGTTTGTATACGTGGCTATTCGCTCACGTACACACCTTCTGTTGCCTCTACCTTTTCTTCGGTCTCAGGGACGGCTTCGCCCTTGTAAATCCACACTTTCACGCCCAACTGGCCATAGGTGGTGCTGGCTTCGGTCCTGGCATAATCCACGTTGGCGCGCAGCGTCTGCAGAGGCACACGCCCATCGCGCAGCCAGACATCGCGGGACATTTCCGCGCCGCCCAGGCGTCCGCCAACCATGATCTTGATGCCCTGTGCACCCTGGCGCATGGCCTGCTGGATGGCACGCTTCATCGCGCGGCGATAAGCAATGCGGCGCTCGAGCTGGTCCGCCACGTTGCGGGCAACGAGAAATGCATCGGTATCCGGGGAGGAGATCTCCTTGATATCCAGATCGACCTTCTTGCCGACCAGCGTCTCGAGGGCATGGCGGATCTTCTTGACGCCTTCGCCCTTGCGGCCGATCAAAATGCCAGGCTTGGCGGTATGGATGGCCACACGGATCTTGCCGGGGAAGCGCTCGACTTCCACGCGGGAGATGCCGGCCTTGCCATTCTTGATCGTGTCAGGCAGTTCCTTGCGGAGCTTGCGGACATCAGTATCCTTCATCGAGCCACCCTTGGAGGTGGTTCCCATCAACAGACCGCGGATGGCAAAATCCTGGTGCAGCTGCTGTCGGTACTGTGAACCTTCGGCAAACCAGCGGCCCTGCCAGCCCTGGTTGATCCCAAGGCGCATGCCAATTGGATGAACTTTACGACCCATAATTTCTCCTTGTCTCCTGGTTACGAACCGCGCTCACGCAAGACAACAGTCACGTGGGAATTGCGGCGAAGTATCGGCTTGAAACGACCGCGTGCACCGAAGCGGCGCCACTTGCGGGTGGGAGCTTCATCAGCAAAGATCTGAGCAACGTACAGATCGTCGCGGCTGACGCCGAAGTTCTCTTCCGCGTTCGCCACTGCAGAGGCCAGCAGCTTGCGCACCGGCACTGCAGCAGCCTTGTTCACAAAACGCAGTGTTTCCAAAGCGGTATTGGCATCCTGGCCGCGCACCGTGTCAACCACCAGACGAACTTTCTGGGCAGACATGGGGAGGAAGCGCAGGTGAGCTTTAATATCATGCGACATGATTCACGCTCCTCAGCTACGATGCGGCTTTTTCAGCAGCCATGTGGCCGCGGAATGTGCGCGTGGGGGCGAACTCGCCCAAACGGTGACCGACCATGTTCTCGGTAATGTAAATCGGTACATGGCGGCGTCCATCATGAACAGCAATGGTATGTCCGAC
>DATDDN010000156.1:0-10880 GCA_036523795.1 Gallionellaceae bacterium
CCGGAGATCTCATGCGGATATTTGTGCTCGGCGTGGGTGAGGTGTACCAGCGCCAGGGCTGCCCTGGTGCGTTCGCTCAGTTGTGCCTTGCTTTCCGATTTACCAAACACGCGCTCCACCGCGAGATACACGTTTTGAAAGCAGGTCAGCCAGGGCAGTAGCGAGTGGTTCTGGAACACCATGGCGCGGTCAGGCCCGGGACCGGCGATCTCGCGTTCGGCGCAGATCATGGCGCCTTCACTCGGCAGCAGCAGGCCGGCAACCAGGTTGAGCAGGGTGGATTTGCCGCAACCGGAATGGCCGATCAGGCTGATGAATTCGCCGCGGGCGATCTTCAGGTCGATGTCCTGGAGTGCGACGAACATACCCTGGCGGGTGTTGAAACGCATCTGGACGTTCTCGATCAGTACATATTTGTGCATGGGGTGATCCTCAGTATTTGAACCGGCCGGCCAGTGAGACCAGCAGTTTTTCCAGCAACAGGCCGACGATGCCGACCACGAAGATGGCGATGATGATGTGCTCGACATTCAGGTTGTTCCATTCGTCCCATACCCAGAAGCCGATGCCGACACCGCCGGTGAGCATCTCCGCCGCCACGATCACCAGCCAGGCAGTGCCGATGGCCAGGCGCACGCCAGTTAGCATGTAGGGCAGGGTGGCGGGGAACAGGATCTTGCTGAACACCTTCCATTCGGACAGATTGAGCACGCGCGCCACGTTGAGGTAATCCTGCGGCAGCTGGCGCACGCCCATGGCGGTGTTGATGATCATCGGCCAGATGCTGGAGATGAAGATCACCCAGATGGCGGCGGGGTTGGCGGCCTTGAACACCAGCAGGCCGATCGGCAGCCAGGCCAGCGGCGACACCGGCTTGAGCAGACTGACCAGCGGCGAGGTCATGCGGTCGAGAAAACTGAAGCGACCGATCAGGAAGCCGAGCGGGATGCCGACCAGAGCAGCGAGGCCGAAGCCGATGCCGACGCGGCCCAGCGAGTTGAGGATGTTCCAGCCTATACCCTGGTCGTTGGGCGTCTTCTGGTAGAACGGGTCGCTGAACAGCTCCACGGCAGAGTGCCATGTCTTGATCGGTCCGGGCAGGTTGGGGCTGCCCTGGGCCAGCAAGGCCCAGATCAGGATGAGCAGCCCTATGCCCAATAGCGGCGGGAGCAGCTGGTTAACGAAATATTGCTTGATACGCATCATGCACTCCTGGATTCTTGTCGGTTGGTTGCCCGCACCACTCGCGTGGTACGGCATCTACGGTCAGGCCTTGATTGCAAACGAGGCTGCGTATTTCTTGGGGTCCTTTCCGTCCCATACCTTGCCGTCCATCAGCTTCGAGCTGCGCATGTCGCTCTTCGGCACGGCCACCTTCACGTGGGCGGCCGCTTCCTTGTACAGCGCGATCTGGTTGATCTTCTTCGCCACACCGAGGTAGTCCGGGTCGTCCTTGAGCAGGCCCCAGCGCTTGTGCTGGGTGAGGAACCACATACCGTCCGACAGATAGGGGAAGTTCACTGCGCCATCGTTATGGAATTTCATGTAGTTGGCGTCAGTCCACTTTTTGCCCAGGCCATCCTCGTATTTGCCTGCCATGCGCTGGTCGATGACGTCCACCGCGCAGTTCACATAGGATTTGTCGGCAATGACTTCGGCCACGCTGCGGCGGTTGGCCATCACGTCGAGGTAGCGCGAAGCTTCCAGCACGGCCATGACCAGGGCGCGCGCGGTGTGGGGATACTTGTGCACGAATTCTGCGGAGCAGCCCAGCACCTTTTCCGGATGGTCCTTCCAGATGTCCTGGGTGGTGGCGGCGGTGAAACCTATCCTGTCGGCGATGGCGCGGTTGTTCCAGGGTTCGCCCACGCAGAAGCCATCCATGTTGCCGACGCGCATGTTGGCCACCATCTGCGGTGGAGGGACGGTGATGTTCTTCACATCCTTGAACGGGTCGATGCCATAGCTGGCCAGCCAGTAATACAGCCACATGGCATGGGTGCCGGTGGGGAAGGTTTGGGCAAAGGTGTAATCGCGCTTGCCGCTGTCCACGAGCTTCTTCAGGGTTTCACCCGTGGTGGCGCCCTCGTCCTTGACCTGGTTGGACAGGGTGATGGCCTGGCCATTGTTGTTTAGTGTCATCAGCACCGCCATGTCCTTCTTCGGGCCGCCGATACCTAGGTGTACGCCGTAGACCAGGCCGTACAGCACATGGGCGGCATGCAGCTCGCCGTTGACCAGCTTGTCGCGCACTGCAGCCCATGAGGCTTCCTTGGAGGGCTTGATCTTGATGCCGTATTTCTCGTCGAACTTCAGCACCGAGGCCATCACCACCGAGGCGCAATCCGTCAGGGGAATGAAACCTACGTTGACCTCCTTCAGTTCAGGCGCATCGGATCCGGCAGCCCACGCAGCGCTGCGCACACCCGGCGGCACCATGGCCATGAGGGCGGCCCCACCCAGCACTGCTGCACTGTTCTTCATGAATTCTCTCCGCTCTTTGCTGACTTCATCGCTCATGACTACGCTCCTTGGTTACGTAATAAAAAAGGCGCCCATTCGCGAAAACGGCAAGTTTCCGCAAATGGACGCCTTTGTCCGGTTCCTGCCGACCTTGGCAGGGATTGATTCATTTGTTACCGCAGCCCGCCGTTGGGCTGTTGAAATTACTTAAGCAATAGCTGTGCCAAAAATTCGCGTCAGCCTAACAATTCGGCAATGGCGATGAGCTGCTGGGCTACCTCGCCGATCTTCAGCCCCTTGTCCATCGCCATCTTGCGCAGTGCCTGGTAGGCCTGCTCCTCGCTCCAGCCGCGCTGTTTCATCAGCAGTCCCTTGGCCCGATCCACGTCCTTGCGTTCGGCCAGCTGGGTTTCAGCCTTTTCCAGGTTGCGGCGCATGGCCTGATATTCATTGAAGCGGGCGATGGCCACGTCCATGATGGAGCGCAGCCGCTCGCCCTGCAGCCCATCCACCACATAGGCGCTGACGCCCGCGCGGATCGCCTCGCGGATCTTGGCGCTGTCGTCATCGTGGGTGAACATCACGATGGGGCGCGGCTGGTCGCGGCTGATCAGGCAGAGGTGCTCCAGCGTATCGCGGTCCGGCGAATCGGTATCGAGGATGATCACATCCGGTTTCAGCTCGCTCACGAGCCCGGGCAGGTCTGTGCTGGCGGAGACGTGGGCGGCGATGCGGTAGCCGGCGTTCTGCAGCGTGTGCTTAAGCAGGGCGGCGCGCTCGAAGGCTTCGTCCACCAGGAGCACGCGCAGGGCAGGTTCAGTGTTCTGTCTGTAATTGCTCATGGAGCGTACAACAGCAACATCCATGCCAATGGCCATGGGCCGAGGTAGAACGGAATCAGGCCGAATGAATTGTCGGGGATGCACCAATAGCTGGCAGGTGCCGGCCAGGGTGCACCATCTTGGAAATGCCTTGGAACAAAATCGCCCCGACACGCGGGGCGAGGTGTGCATGCGAACACCGAAGCCGCATTACTTGGCCGGTTGCGGCTTCGCCTTCGGGCTGGACGGGGCCTCGCCTTCCAGATAGCAGTGCTCCAGATACTGGTCTTTCTTCAGGCCTTGCAGCTTCATGTTGAGCGCATTCTGGTCGCATTGTTCGGCCTTTTCTTCCATCTGGAAAGTCGTCATGTCGACCTTCTTCACGCAGGCGGCCAGGAACGCATTCCGGGTCTTGGTATCGGAGATATTCTCTGCTTCCTTGGAGCAGGACTCCGCATGTTTCGAATCATGCGGGTATGACAGCGGGGAGTATGCAGCCAGTAACAAACAGCATGTTGCAGCGATGGACCTCATGTTGCCTCCTTGCAGATGGATCGAATTGAAAATCTCGCCTGAAGAAACAAATCAGAAGAATTGAATGGGTGCCCGTAAAACAGGATATACGTTTATGTCGCGCGAAATGTGAAGCGAAGGTCAAGCTGCCGAAATTTCCCGTAGATTCTCCATGTTGCCATGCCTGATTCCCGACATGGCCCCTTGGTCATCCTCTTTTCTGGTCGCGGCGAACCGCGATATAGCCACTATGAACCGATGCTGTCGTGCGCGCAACTGCGCCCGTGCCGGCCAGCTGCTACAATGCGCGCCATGACTTTCTATGCATTGCTGGCGATCGGAGTGGGAGCGGCCCTGGGCGCATGGCTGCGCTGGGGGCTGGGCCTGTGGCTCAACTCGCTGCTGCCCGAGTTGCCGCCCGGCACGCTGGCCGCCAATCTGATCGGCGGCTACCTGATTGGCCTGGCGGTGGCCTTCTTCATGCAGCATCCCGGCTTGTCGCCGGAATGGCGCTTGTTCATCATCACCGGCTTTCTCGGCGGACTCACCACTTTCTCCACCTTCTCGGCAGAGACAGTCACCCTGCTGCTGCGTGGCCAGTATGCCTGGGGAGTGGCGATCATCCTGGCGCACCTGGCCGGCTCGCTGCTGATGACCGTGCTGGGAATACACACTTTCAAAATGCTGCAATCCTGAAGAACAGGTTAAAGGAGGGGAAATGCAGACCATCATGCTCAAGTTCTATGTCACCGAAAAGCAGCGGCACAACGGCAAACTGCTGTACGAGTGGTTGCTGGAAGAGGCAAAGAGGCTCGGCCTGCCGGGTGGGTCGGCGTTTCGTGCCGTGGCCGGTTACGGGCGCCACGGTCATCTGCATGAAGAAACCTTTTTCGAGTTGGCCGGCGAGATGGCGGTGCAGGTTGAGTTTGTGCTGCGGGAGGATCAGGCCGAAAAATTGCTGCAGGCATTGCGTCCACAGCGTCTGAGCCTGTTCTACGTGCAGTCGGTGGTGGACACCGGGGTAATCTAGGGCGCGTTAACCCCCTAGCCCTTGCGCGAGTATTGCAGCAGGAACTGCTCCAGCTGTTCCGGCGGCAGCGGCCGCGAGAACAGGTAGCCCTGGGCGTAATCGCAGCCGGCGCTGGCCAGCACGGCGTGCTGCGCTTCTGTCTCCACCCCTTCGGCAATCACCTTCAGCCCCAGCTTGTGGGCCATCACGATGATCGCTTCGCATAGCGCCAGATCGCTGCTGTCCAGGTCCAGGTTGCGCACAAACGTCTGATCGATCTTGAGATAGTCGATGTCGAATCTCTTCAGGTAGGACAGCGCAGAATAGCCGGTGCCGAAATCGTCAATGGCCACCTGGACGCCGGCGTCACGGAAGGCCAGCAGCTTGTCGCTGATGGCGCCGTCTGCATGCAGTAGCATGCCTTCGGTGATTTCCACCACGATGTGGTGGCCTGGTACCTGCAGTTCACGCAGATAGTTGAGCCAGTTGGCCGAATAATCCGTCCTGAATTGCACGGGGGATTTGTTCACGCTGACCTGGAAGTCGGCGTCAAACTGCTGCCGCCAGCGCTGCACCCAGCGTGCCGACTCCCTGAATACCCAGTCGCCGAGTTCGTGAATCAGCCCGCTTTCCTCGGCGAGCGGGATGAACTCGGCAGGACTCACCAGGCCACGCTCCGGGTGCTGCCATCTGAGCAGCGACTCCACCTTGCTGACGCGCCCGGAGACGAGATCGATGATGGGTTGAAAGTGCAGCAGGAGCTGTTTTTCCGGCAGGGCGACGCGCAGATCGTTGATCAGGCGCAGGCGCTTTTGTGCATGCTCCTGCAATGAGTGCGTGAAGTAACTGAACCGGTTGCGGCCCTGATGCTTGGCGGCATACATGGCCTGGTCGGCATTCTTCATCATGTCTTCAATATTGCCGGCATCATTGGGATACAGCGTGATGCCAATGCTGGCCGAGACATAGACGGTCTCGTGGCCGATCTCGAAATACTCGGCGAGCCTGTCGATAATTTTCTGTGCGATGTCCTCTACATTCGCCAGCTCGGCAGCCTCAGGCAGGATGACGGTGAACTCGTCGCCCCCCAGGCGAGCCACCGTGTCGGAGGAGCGCACACAGGAGCGGATGCGGAAAGCGGCCTCCTTCAGCAGGGCATCGCCGGCGGCATGCCCCAGGGTGTCGTTCACTTCCTTGAATTGATCCAGGTCTATCAGCAGCAGCGCGACGGACAATTTGCTGCGATCCGCCTTCCTGACGTCCTGCTGCAGGCGATCCAGGAACATGCGCCGGTTGGGCAGCTCGGTGAGCGGGTCGAAGTTGGCCTGTTTCCAGATCAACTCTTCGGATTGTTTGCGCTCAGTGATGTCCGAGAACAGCGCCACATGGCGATGCACTGATCCGTCCTGATTCCTGATGACGCTGATCGACAAGGCCTTTGCATAAATCTCGCCATTCTTGCGTTTATCCCACACCTCGCCTTGCCAGTAGCCCTTGCTCAGTATCTCTAGCCACATTTGCCGGTAAAAATCCTGCTCATGGCGACCTGAACTCATGAAGTTGGGATTCTTGCCGAGGACTTCTTCCGCGCTGTAGCCCGTCATCTTCTCGAACGCCGGATTGACAGCAATGATCAGATTGTCCGGATCCGTTACTGCAATGGCTTCACTGCTGCTCTCATATACCATGGCGGCCAGCTGCAGTGCCTCGTCTGAGCGTTTGCGGGCGCTGATGTCCGTCTGATACACAATCCAGAGCGGGCCAAGCCTGGGGTGCGTGACTGTGGAGACATGGATATGGGTCCAGATGGGCATGCCATCCTTGCGGAGGTTGAGCAGTTCCCCGCTGTATTCGCCGCCCTCCGTCAGACGGCCATTGATCTCCGCCACGGTGTCCTGTGATGATTTCTGCGCAGGGGCGCAGATGACGGAGAGAGGCTTGCCGATCAGTTCACCGGGCGCATAGCCCAGCAACAGCTCAAAGCGGCGGTTTGTGTATTGGAACGTGGCGTCGCCAGCCCTGATCAGGGCGATGCCTTCCGCTGCATTCGCCGTGATCTCGCCCTGCAGGCGCAAGTCGGCATCGGCCAGTTTGCGTGCGGTGATATCGCGCCAGATGGAGCGGCTGCGGATGATGGCGCCATCTTTATTGCGTATGGCAGAAGTATTGAGGCTTACATCGATGGTGCTGCCATCCTTGCAGCGCAGCTGCAGTTCTTCTGCGTGTGCCTCGCCCGTTTCCATGAACGCCAGGAACAGTGGCCTGAGCAGGTCATGGCAGTCCTGATGGTACATGTCGAGTATGGAGCGGCCGATGATTTCTTCCTTGCTGTAACCGGTCTTGCGAACCAGCGTCTGGTTGCATTCGATGATTCTGCCGCTCCCCGTCTCGACGGAAACAAACATGTCCGGTGCGTTCTCGAAAAGATCGTGGAATTTCTCTTCTGCCTCGCGCAGTGCAGTCTCGGCTTTTTTTCTGGCCGTGATGTTGCGGATGAAACAGTACACGCGGGCATTTTCGAAATTCACCGCAGTGGCGCTGATTTCCATGTCCAGTATCTCGCCGTCCTTGCGGCGGTGACGGGTTTCGAAGAAAACGTAGCCTATGCTGAACAGCTCCTGCAGGTGCGCGGTGGTGGCTTCAGGTGTCTCCACCGCCTCGATATCCTGGATGCCCATGTTGAGCAGCTCGGAACGGCTGTAGCCGATCATGCTGCAATACGCGTCATTTACCTCGAGGAAGCGTCCACGCTCGTCGTTCATCCAGAAGCCATCCAGCGATGTGCGTAGCATCTCCTGGAACTGTGCTTCCTGGCTTTGCCTGAGCGCCAGTTCAGCCTCCTCGCGCTTGCGCAGGTGGCGGGCGAGCGGGCGGAACAGCAGCAGGTAGAGTATGGGCGCGAGCAGCGCGACCAGCAGGGAGGCATCGATTGCGGCGGTAACCAGCCAGGGCTGATGCGGCGCATCTGTCAACAGCGTCGTCACCAGGATTTCCATGGCGAAGATGGACAGGGTGATGACTAGCAGGCTGCGTGCGGGAGAGGGGAGGGCACAACCGGACTGCAGGTGGCCGGCATCCGCGTTTGGATGTGCAGGAGGCGACTGTTCAGGCTTCTTGTCCGGAACCGTTGAGCGCATTGGATGTCACCATCTGCGTACCAAGGGAGGCAAATTGTAGTCAGGCATCAGACCGCCTACAACAATCATTTCCTTATCAAGTGGTGCCCCTGAATCAGGGCAACAAGCATCTGAGCAGGCAGCAGGGCTGCCTGTATGCGGTGCGCGAGCAGGGCTGGCTCAGCTCAGGCTGCCGTACATCCTCTTCAGGAACAGCTCCACATCCACCGCAGCCAGCTCTGCCGGCATCACCGGCGGTTTCTCGGCTGGCACGGCATGCTCCAGCGAAACAACCGGGTTCCAGCCTGCGCAGAGTACCTCGTCGTCGTACTCTGCAACTGGCGATGAAGTGTGCTCGATCCTGCCACTACTCATGTTCATCACGATGGCGCCCATGTCACACCTCCAGTTCTGCTGTGTTGAGGTCAAACGTCGACCTGGTAAGCATACTAACGGCAACTGCAGGAAAAAGTTTACAGCGCCGACGGGCGGAGGAAGAATACCGACAGGAGTGTAGCCTTCATAGGGTCAACACCCCACCGCTGCAGGTCTGCGCCTGTTCCAGCTTGCTCAGCATGGGCAGCAGGTTGAGGCCGGTCTCGTCCTTCAGGGTGCGCGCCTGTTCCTTGAGTTCTCCCAGCGGAATCCGGATGGGCTCGCCGGTGGCGGCGAAGGCGATGGTGTTGCCACTGTCGCAGGAGGGGAATGCCAGTGCGCGTCCTTCGAACGCCGTGCGGATGCGCTCCACGCTGTCCTGGAAACCGCGGCTGCGGCCCAGCAGGTTGACGGCCATGATGCCGCTGTCGCTCAGGTGTGCACGCACCGCCTGGTAAAACGGCAGGGTGTCGAGGCCGCCGGCACGCGCGTCGGCATCGAAGCCATCCACCAGTACCAGGTCCCAGGTCTGCGTGCTGTGGACGAGATAGTCTACGCCGTCGGCAACCACGATCTGGATGCGCAAGGGGTCATGCGGCAGCTTGAAGAAATGGTAGGCCGCCGCCACCACGTCCTGCTCGATTTCGACCACAGTGAGCTTGGACAACAGGCGGTTGCGGTACAGGAACTTGGTCAGCGAAGCCGCGCCCAGGCCGATCAGCAGCACCTTGCGCGGAAAGCGCATGGGATCGCGCAGCAGCAGGCTGGCCATCATTTCGCGCGTGTAGTCGAGTTCGAGATGCCAGGGGCGGGCGATGCGCATCGCGCCCTGGATCCAGTCAGAGCCGAAATGCAGGGTGCGTACGCCGGCTTCTTCGCGTATGTCGATGGGAGTTGCCATGTGTCTAGAAAGTCAAAATATGGGTCTGCAGATTACGCAGATTTAAATGCACCTTCAGACACATAGGATCACTCTGTGCTTCTGTATGCCAAAGCTTGCTTGCTCTTGATTTCAATCTGTTTAATCTGTGGATAAAGGAATCACTTGCGGAGCCACTGGTTCAGCAGCCAGCGCGACCATTCGGTCACTTCCGACGCGGTCATGCCGATGCTGGCCTGTTGCTGGGCCAGCGCATCGCCGGCGGCGCCGTGCAGGTGCACGCCGAGCAGCATGGCCTCATCGGTGCTCAGTCCCTGGGCGATCAGGGCGGCAATGATGCCGGTGAGCACGTCGCCCATGCCCGGCCCGCTCATGCCGGGGTTGCCGGTCTGGTTGAGCCAGGTCTTGCCGTCGCGGCTCACGCACAGGCTGTCAGCGCCTTTCAGCACCACGTTGCAGCCGGTGCGCCTGGCCAGTTCCTGCGCGGCAGCGGGGCGGTCGGCCTGCACGGCATCGGTGGTGATGCCCAGCAGGCGTGCGGCTTCGCCGGGGTGAGGGGTGATCACGGCTTCGGTCTTGCGTGCCAGCAGCTGGCTGCGCAGATCGGGGCGCACTGCGAGAATGTTGAGCGCATCGGCATCCAGCACCAGTGTGGCTTCGTGCCTGAGTGCATCGTGCAATATTTTCTGCGCGGGCAGGTCATGGCCCATGCCGCAGCCCACGGCCAGCACATCCAGGCCAGGCAAGCGCAGGGCTGATGCGGCATCTTGCACCATCAATTCCGGCTGGCGCATGTCCACACCGGGAGCATGTGGGGCAAGCAGGCCCAGATGCACGCAGCCGGCGCCGGTCTTGAGCGCGGCACGGCTGGCGAGGATGGCTGCACCTATCATGCCGGTATTGCCGCCGACGACGGCCACGTTGCCGAACTGGCCCTTGTGGCTGTCGTGCGGGCGCGGCTTGAGGAAGGCGGCAACCTGTTTCTGCGTGATGGTGGTGGGGCGGCTCATGCTGTTTTCCTGAAAAGTTGGTAATCCCCGCATTATAATTGCAACCTGTCTCCCACAAGGATAGCGATCATGTTTCTGACCTCCACCGGCAAATCCGCCCTGTCTGCCTTCCGCCTCGAAAAACTGCGTGCCGCCGTCAAGGCCGCCAAACTGGATGTATCCATCGAAGCCACCCGTCACTGGTATTTTACCGAGCTGAAATCCGCGCTGTCCGGCACCGACAGCGGCCTCCTGAATCGCCTGCTCGGGCTGGATGACGAGGCAGGCCAGCCCAAGGGGGCAGAAAAACTGTTGCGCTTGCTGGTAGTGCCGCGCCTGGGCACCATTTCGCCCTGGTCATCCAAGGCAACCGAAATTGCCCGCCACTGTGCCCTGCCATCGGTGGTGCGCATCGAGCGCGGCGTGGTGTATTACATCAAAGCACGCAGTGGCCACGCGCTGGCCAAACACGAGCTGAAGGCACTGCTGCCGCTGCTGCATGACCGCATGACCGAGTCGGTGGTGACCGAGCTGGACGGCATCGAGACCAGGCTGTTTGCCCATGCCGAGCCCAAGCCCCTTTCCACGGTGGACGTGCTGGGCGGCGGCAGCGCGGCGCTGACGGTGGCCAACTACGAACTGGGCCTGGCCCTGTCGAACGACGAGATTGACTACCTGGTGGAAAATTTCACCAGACTGCAACGCAACCCCACC
>DATDDN010000157.1:0-8067 GCA_036523795.1 Gallionellaceae bacterium
GGCCGTGGTGGATGCCAGGATTGCGTGTGCCATGATTACCTCTTGGTACTATTAATGGTGCCAACAATAGCACTCTGAACTGGTCTTGACAATGATTCATACTGCCCCCCACTAGAGCCGCGCCAACGGGTCCTGCCGGTAAAAGCGCGCCAATAAGCCATACACCGGCGGGTAAGCCTGCTGCAACAGGTCCGGCGCCTCAAAGAAATATTCGCTGAGCACGGCAAAGAACTCGGCCGGGCTCTCGGTGGCATACGGATCGATCACCGTGTCTTCGCCATCGTCCACGCGATGGCAGAGGTCGTCATAGGCAGCCTTGAAATCTCGCGCCCATTCTTCCGGGGCTATGCCGGAATGCAGCGGCGGACGGCCGTTCGCGTCGCCATTCCTCATGTCCAGCTTGTGTGCGAATTCGTGGATCACGACGTTGAAGCCCTCGCCCTGCCCGGAATGCTCGATGTCTTCCCAGGACAGCACCATCGGGCCGCCCTGCATCGCTTCACCGCTGCGCACATGGCGCACTTCGTGCACGATGCCATCCTCGTCCATCTGCTCGCCGTCATATATAAACTCGCCCGGATAGACCACGATTTCGCGCCAGCCTTCGTACCACTCGTAGCCGAGGTTCAACACCGGCAGCGCCGCGAAAACGGCGATGGCAGTGGCCATACCGTTGTCCACCTCGATGCCACCGGCGCCGGAGAATGCCTTGTCGGCCAACAGGCGCACCGCCAGGTCGCGCAGCCGGTTGTGCTCGCCTGCATCCAGCCCGTCGAATAGCGGCAAATCCGTCACTGCCTGCCAGGTCTCCTCGTGCAGAACATGTCCCCCTTTGCCGCCGCCGAACAGGCTGGACAGCAACACCAAGGGAGCTTGCTTCACATCAGTTCCGCGCATCATCGGGCTCCCTTCTTTAACATAGCGTCGTGAATCGTAGCGAGCGACTGACATTGGGGGAGTCAAAGCGGCAGGCATCGGCGGCTATAGCCAAGCCGCCCCTCTCACCCCGCTGGAATCGCCATGGCGGTGCTTCACCAGCCGGGTATCCACCCGGTCCGAAAACACCCATTGCCCCCATAGTCTGGGCACGTTGACATACAACCGCTCGATATTGGACATCCCGCCGCCCAGCACGATGACGTCCGGGTCGAGGATGTTGATGACGTGCGCAAGCGAGCGCGCCAGCCGGTTCTCGTAGGTTCGCAGGCTGCGCTCGCAGGCGGCGTCACCCTGCCCAGCGCGCGTCACGATCTCCGCGGAGCTGAGCGCCATGCCGCTCTCGCGCTGGTGCAGCTGCATCATGCCAGGACCAGACAGAAAGGTTTCGATGCAGCCGTGCTTGCCACAATAGCACGGCGGGCCGGGCAGTTCCTGCGCCTCAGGCCAGGGCAAGGGGTTATGCCCCCACTCGCCGGCAATGCTGTTGGGGCCGGTGAGCACCTGGCCGTTGACCACGATGCCCGCGCCCACGCCGGTGCCGATGATCACGCCGAACACCACCGGCGCACCCGCCGCCGCGCCATCGGTGGCCTCGGACAAGGCAAAGCAGTTGGCATCGTTGCTGATCTTGAGCGGACGCTGCAGCAGGGCTTCGAGATCCTGCAGGATGGGCTTGTCGTTCAGCGCCACCGAATTGGAGTTCTTGAGGCGGCCAGTTGCCCTGGAGATCGCGCCCGGCGTGCCGATGCCGACTGAACCGCGCCGCCCGAGCTCCGTTTCTGCATCGCGTACCAGGGTGGCGATGACCTGCAGTGTCTCGCCGTAATTCCCCTGGGGAGTAGGCATGCGCCGGCGCAGCAGCTCACGGCCCTGCTCGTCGAGCGCGATGATTTCTATTTTGGTACCGCCGAGGTCGATGCCCAATCTCATTGATTGCCCACCTGCAGCCAGAAAGTCACCGGGCCGTCGTTGACCAGGCCCACCTTCATGTCCGCGCCGAACACACCGGTCTCCACCCTGGGGTGGCGTTCACGCGCGCTGTGCACGAAGTGCGCAAACAGCGCAGCGCCCAGTTCTGGTGTGGCGGCCGACGAGAAGCTGGGGCGCGTGCCCTTGCGGGTGTCTGCGGCCAGCGTGAATTGCGGCACCAGCAGCAGCTCGCCGCCGATGTCGCTGAGCGACAGGTTCATCCTGCCTTCGGCGTCGGGAAATACGCGATACGAGAGGATGCGTTCCAGCAGTCTCTGTGCGCAACTTTCGTTGTCCTGCTTCTCGACACCTGCCAGCACCAGCAGGCCGCGCCCGATCTGCCCCACCGTGTTGCCCTCCACCCTCACGCTGGCCTCGCTGACGCGCTGTATCAATCCAATCATGTTGTCATATGGTCCGTATTGCATTCATCTGCAGGATTTTACCCTAGCTGCCGGCAGGGCTTGCATGTGCCGGGGCATCCACTATTTCCGCGGCGCGGGTATAATTCGCACCAAATTCAAAACCCAAGGATTTATCGTGACTCTTTCGAAACGCGTACAAGCCATCAAGCCCTCTCCCACCCTTGCCGTTGCAGCGCGTGCAGCGAAGCTGAAGGCGGAAGGCAAGGACATCATTGGCCTGGGCACCGGCGAACCCGATTTCGACACGCCACAGCACATCAAGGACGCAGCCATCGCCGCGATCAACAAGGGCTTCACCAAATATACCGCAGTGGGTGGCACCCCTACGCTGAAACAGGCGATCATCGCCAAGTTCAAGCGCGACAACGGCCTGGATTACACCGCCAAGCAGATCCTGGTTTCCTGCGGCGGCAAGCAGAGCTTCTTCAATCTGGTACTCGCCACCATCAACCCCGGCGACGAGGTGATCATCACCGCGCCGTACTGGGTGTCCTATCCCGACATCGTGATCATTGCCGAGGGCAAGCCGGTGATCGTGCAGGCCGACATCGCGCAGGGCTTCAAGCTGACGCCGGCGCAACTGGAAGCCGCGATCACACCCAGGACACGCATGATCGTCATCAACAGCCCGAGCAACCCGTCCGGTGCGATGTACACCATGGCTGACCTGAAGGGGCTGGGCGAGGTGCTGCGCAAGCATCCGAACATCCTGATCGCGACCGATGACATGTACGAGCACATCCAGCTTGGCGACGACAAATTCGTCAACATTCTGGATGCCTGCCCTGACCTGTATCCGCGTACCATGGTACTGAATGGCGTGTCCAAGGCCTATGCCATGACCGGCTGGCGCATCGGCTATGCAGCGGGCCCGGAGCACATCATCACCGCGATGGAGAACGTGCAGTCGCAGAGCACGTCCAATCCTACTTCGATCTCGCAGGTCGCCGCAGAGGTGGCGCTGAATGGCGACCAGAACTGCCTGGCCCCGATGATCAAGGCATTCCGCGAGCGCCATGAGTTCGTAGTCAACGCCTTCAACAAGATTCCGGGATTGAAGTGCATCAAGGCGGGCGGCGCGTTCTACGCCTTCCCCGATGCGCGCGAGGCGATCGCCCGCCTGCACCAGCAGGGCAAGATCAAGGAGACCACCGACATCGCGTTGTCCGAGTATCTGCTGGCGGAAGCCGGCGTGGCGGTGGTGCCGGGCTCGGCCTTCGGCTCCGAGGGTTACTTCCGCATCTCCTTCGCCACCTCGATGAGCAATCTGGAACAGGCGCTGGCGCGCATCAGCAAGGCGCTTGCCTGACAGGGCGAGTTCAAAGCGCCTTCCAGCAAAAAGGCCGTGCATGCACGGCCTTTTTTCATTGCAGCGGCACAATCTCCATATAGTCTGGCACCTGTGTCGGCCAGTGCAGGGTTTCTTCCACGTGCCTGGCCATGGCATGGGCGGCCTCGAACTCGCCGTGTGTAACAAACACCTTGCGTGGGGCCTGCCTGAACTGCTTCAGCCAATCCAGTGTCTCGGCGTAATCCGCATGGGCAGAGAGGCTGTCCATGACCACGATTTCGGCCTGCACGGGCACTTCCTCGCCATGGATGCGGATGCTCCTGGCGCCTCCCACCATGGCCGCACCGCGCGTTCCTTCGGCCTGGAAGCCGGCGAACACGATGGTATTGCGCGGGTCGGGAGCAAATGCCTTGAGGTGGTGCACCACCCTGCCCCCGGTCGCCATGCCGCTGCCCGCAATGATCACCATCGGCCCCCGGCGATGGTTCAGCGCCTTGGATTCCTCGGCGCTCTCCACCACCTTGGCCACGCTGCAGGCTGCCTCGCACTGCTCCAGTGTCAGGCGCAGTTCGCGGTGGTGCTGGTAGAACACACGCGTGGCGTCCACCGCCATGGGGCTGTTGAGATACACAGGCACATCCGGGATGGCCTTGGCATCCATCAGCTGGCGAATGAAATGCAGCAGCATCTGCGAGCGCCCCACGGCGAATGCGGGAATCACCACCACTCCGCCGCGTGCCGCCGTGCGGCGGATGACCTCGCCCAGCACCTGCTGGGCCGCTTCCTCGGCGTGGCGGCGATTGCCGTAGGTCGACTCCAGCACCAGATAATCCGCTCCTTCCGGCACCTTGGGCGGCTTCATGATTGGATCGTGGGGGCGTCCCAGGTCACCGGAGAACGCAAGACACGTCTGTGAATCGCGCAGCTCTACGCTGGCCGCGCCCGGGATATGGCCCGAGGGCAACAGGCGCATGTTGATGCCGCCGATCCGAATGTCCTGGTAGAAGTCGAGCGGCACCAGGTAGTGCAGTGCGCGTTCTGCATCCTCCTGGGTGTACAGCGGCAACGCCGGCTTGTGCTTGGAGAAATCGTGCTGGTTGGCGTACTCGGCCTGCTCTTCCTGCAGGCGGCCGGCGTCAGGCAGCACGATGGCGCAGAGCTCGCGTGTGGCGCCGCTGCAATAGATCCTGCCGCGATAGCCCTGCTTCACCAGCAAGGGCAGGTAGCCGCAATGGTCGATATGGGCATGAGTGAGGATGACGGCGCTCAGGGTGGACAGATCGACCGGCAGGCGGTCCCAGTTGCGCAGGCGCAGCTCCTTCAGGCCCTGGAACAGCCCGCAGTCAACCAGAACGCGGGTGTCGCCGCTGGTGACGAGGTATTTCGATCCGGTGACTGTCCCGGTGGCCCCCAGAAAGCAGATGTCCATTGTGTGAATGTATAGCCGATCTCGAATGGCCGCCCGCCAGGCTCCTGCAGCGGGCACGCCGCGATGCTGTCTAGCGAACCTTGGCTACAGGCTCAGCAGGTGTGCCGGAAATCAGCATGGTCACGCTCCCGCCATGCGGCCCCTTCACGTCAATGGACAATCTGCCGCTCAGCTGCTGGCTGGCAGAGACATCCAGCTGGCCGCCGCCGCTTATCACATTGGACGAGAATTTCAGCTGACGCAGACGCTTGTCCTGCGTGTCCAACTGCAGATTGCCCGACACGGCATCAAAATTGGTGCGTCCACGCGTCAGATCGGAGCGATTGCCGAAGCGCGCCATCGTTTCCAGGTCCATCTTGCTTATGGTCACCTGCTTCGCTTCAAAGGTGCCATCCATGCGCGGTGCGTCGGAGATGCGTGACAACTTGTCACCAGACAGGACAAAATTGACGTCGCCATAGAAGTCGCCGCTCAGGCCATACTGCGGCAGCAGCTGATCCAGCTCGAAGCTCTTTGCCACCAGCCGTCCCTGCAGCAACCAGCCATTACTCCAGTTCAGGCGGGCGTTACCGCCCAGCATGCCGCCATACAGATGGCCATACAGATCGGAGAAGGCTATTTCGCCATTCAGGATCTCGCCAGTTGCCGTGAAATCCTTGAAACGGACATTGGGCAAGGTTGGCAGGGTCGCGTCGCGCAAGCTCACCACCAGCTGCAGGTGCTTTTGCACGGCCTCCAGCTCAAGGCCAAGCTTGCCATCCTCGCTCTTCATTTCCGCCTTGGTAAAATTGCCCTGCACATCAAAGGCTGCCTCTCCGCTCAGCGGGGGCACCGCGATCTCGCTGCCGGCCACCTGCACATCCCGCAGCTGCAGCTTGGCCACCGGGTATTTCTCCATATTGCCGGCAGCACGCAGCCACCCCATGGCGGGAATGACCGAGGCAGCGTTCACACTGACATTGGCCAATTTGAGTTTGCTGATCGAACGGGTCGGAGAAAACAGGGCCGAGAAATCAAACGTCATCTCGGCTTCGCCTATCTTGAGCTCCTGGGCACGCCCCACCGTCACGCCGTGCATTTCCAGCTGGGGTGCCGGTGACCATGATGCGCTCAGCTTGCCGATATGCACGGGCTGATGCAACTGCGCTCCCAACTCCTGCTCCAGCGGCGCGACATAACGCTCCATCGGCCACACGTAAGGCAAGGCAAGAACGCACAGGATTGCCAGCACCACGACGGCACCCGCGATCTTGCCGACGGGCAACGGCTTGCGTCGTGCCCTCGGTACTTTGGGCACAGCTTTGGTCTGCTCTTCTGCCTGCTGTCGTTCCAGGCGCTCTCTATCGGCCTGCGCCCTGGCGCGGGCGCGCTGCTCGGCCTCTTCCCATGCCTTGCTCTGCTCGGCCGCCTGTTTGCGCGCCTCCTCATCGGCCTTGGCCTGCGCCGCTTCCCGCTCTACCTTTGCCTTGTAGGCTTCATGCTCGGCCTGCAGGCGGGCCGCTTCCTCGACGGCCCGACGGGCCGCTGCCTCCTGTTCTGCCTTGAGTCTGGCTGCGTCCTGCGCGGCCTTGCGGCGCGCCGTTTCCTGCTCCTCCTTCAGGCGCTGCTCGTCGGCCGCTTTCGACTTGGAGGCACCCGGTTCAGGTGTGGACCCCGTTGGAATGGCAGCGAGCGCATCAAAATTGAGCGAAATGACGGGAGCGCTTTCCGCAGCTGGCTTTGCCTGCGAATCCCCCACGGCAAACGTGTCAAACTTGAAACCGCTGGGTGTGCCTGCATCCTCACGCCCGCGTCCCTCTGCTGCAGACTGGGCAAATGACTGGCGTATCTTTTCGGCGGGGTCCAGTCTGGCCTGTGCCTCCGCCTCTTCCATCTTCCTGCGCGCTTCGGCCTCGGCTTCCGCCTTCACTCGCGCCGCAGCCTCGACCAGGGCCTTGGCGTCCGCTTCCGCCTTGGCCTTGACTGCGTCCAGCTCAACCAGCACCTTGGCCGCTTGCAGGCGCGCAGCTTCCTCTTCCTGCAGAATGCGCGCCTCAACCTCGGCGCGGATGCGTGCTTCGGCTTCCAGCTTGAGTTCAGCCTCAAGCTTGAGTCTCGCCTCAAGGTCAGCCTTGGCCTTGTCCGCATCCAGGTTCAGGCGCGCAGACAATTCATCGCGCTCTTTCTGCTGGCGCATCTCTTCAGCCTCTCGCTGCGTCCTTGCTGCCAGCTCGGCTTTCAGGCGCGCTTCGGTTTCCAGGCGCATGCGTGCTTCCGCTTCCAGCCTGAGCTTTGCCTCATCCTGCCGCGCGCGCTCCAGTGCCTCTTCTGCTTCCGCCTTCAGGCGTGCTTCCAGCTCAGCCTTCGCACGAGCTTCAGCTTCTACCTTGAGTCGTGCCGCTTCCAGTTCGGCACGTACGCGCTCGGCTTCCTGCTTGGCCCTGGCCTCGGCCTCCAGGCGTGCCCGCATTTCGGCTTCCATTTTGGCCTTGGCGGCTTCCAGTTCGGCGCGCGCCTTGGCGGCTTCGGCTTCGGCTTTGAGGCGAGCCGCCTCGGCCTCCTGCTTGATGCGTGCGGCGGCAATCGCGCGAGCACGCGCCTCGGCTTCCGCCTTGGCCTTCGCGGCCTCCAGCGCGGCACGAGCCGCCTCGGCCTCGTTCTCGGCCTTGATGCGCGCAGCCTCGGCCTCCTGCTTCGCTCTCGCTTCAGCTTCAGCCTTGGCGCGGGCTTCCACCTCGGCCTTGGCGCGAGCCTTCGCATCCGCATAGGCCTTTGCCTTGGCGGCTGAAGCCTGCGCTTCAATTTGTGCCTGTTGCGCGGCTCTCATGCGTGCGACATCTGCGTCCTGGCGGGCCTTGGCTTCCGCTTCGGCGCGCGCCCGCTCCTGAACAGCAGCGAGATCAGCTGCCGCGGACCGGGGCGGCTCAGCCTTGGGCTGATCGTTCTTGGGTGGCGCGCCTGAAATAAACGAGAAATCCAGCTCCATGTCGTCGCCAGCGCCAGACTGTGCGGCCGGTGCAGCTGCCGGTGGAGCC
>DATDDN010000158.1:0-7222 GCA_036523795.1 Gallionellaceae bacterium
CCCAGACGCATGGCGCCCGCCATGCGCGCGCTGCCCTTCAGGGTATGCAGGCTGCGCTGCAGCTGACGCGCAAATTTGAGCCCCTCGCTGGAATCTTCCGGCAGTTCGCGCCAGGAACGCATTTCGGTGCTGATCTGCGGATACAGCTCTTCCGCTTCTTCCAGAAAAATCGGCAACAGCTGTTCGTCCAGGTCGTCGTGCACCGTGCGCTGCCTGGTTGCCTGCTGCGCGCGCAGCTGCTCCTCTTCGGCGTGCACTTCGGCGATATGGGCCTGCAGTTGCTCGATTTCTACCGCTGCAGGCGATGGTTCTGGCGCCTGTGCCACTGTTTCGGTCGACTCCACAGGAGATGGCACAACCGGCTCGGGCACGGCTTCAGCCTGTGCCTTGTCGATGGCTGCAGCCGCCGCCAGCTGCGCCTGGTAGTCAGCGTAGGACACCAGGTTGAGGTCTTCCTCCATGGCCGGCGCGGCAGCCTCGACGGCCGGCTCGACCAGGCCCGTGGTGACCGGCTCAGGTTGGCCATACAGGCTGTCCAGCGAGAACGTTTCCAGCACGGGCTTTGCCGCTTCATGAGCCGTGCCTGCCGGCTGCTCTGCGCGCGGCGCTGCGAGCTCACCCAGTTCGGGCAACTCCAGCGCCAGCGGTGCGGCCTCCTCAGGCATGCGCGGTTGCGCTGCGCCGCCTTTCGGCAACTCCAGTGTGGGCAGGGTCAGTTCAAGGGGCTCCACCGCGGCAGCCTTGTCGGCTGCGGGCGTCAATTCGAAGGCTGTTGTGTCGAGTTCCAGCGATATCGGTTGGGGCGGCCGGGCGCCGCTTATCGCTTCGGCGGGCTGTGTTTCAAGGGGCAAATTGAATTCCAGATCCTGCAGCGACACCGGGGCTTCAGCGGCGGGTTGCGACTGCAAAGTATCCAGGGTCAGCTCGAAGTCGCCCAGACTGATTTCCGGGGCAGCGCTGGCGAGCTCAACCTGACCGGCAACCTCGTTCTTGCTGGCCAGCAGGCGTTCGATCAGCTCTGGCTGCGGTGACGGCTCCTGCCGTTTGCGCAGGGTGTGGTTCATTTCGTCCAGTGCAGCTACCGCTTCGTCGATCAACGCCAATTGCGCCTTGGGCAGGGCTGTCGGGCCATCCAGATGTACTTGCAGGCACTGCTCCAGCGCGAATGCCAGCTCGCCGATCTGCTTGATGCCCATCGTGCGGTTCACACCGGCCAGCGTATGCGCGGCGCGCATGAAGTCGTAATTGACGATGGGTGTCTCGGCCTCATGCAATTCCGCGGCAAAGTGCTTCATCGCGTCGATGTTGGTGCTGGCTTCGTCCGTCGCAATCTTGAACAGCACGGGAGAAATGCTCAGTTCGCCGATCTGCACATTCTGCGTTTCGGCCACAGGCTCTTCCTCCAGCTCGGGCTCCGCCAGTTCGAGGGCCGGCTCGGGTACGGGTGCTGGCTCGAGCGCAAGTGCTGGCTCCGACTCCAGTTCCGGCAGGGGCATGGCAACTGGCGCAGGCTGTTCCGGCTCCTGCAGCAACTCTACGGGTGCAGCAGGGGGAGCTTCGATTGCCGGAGGAGGCAGCTCTGCCGCGGACACTGCTTCGACTGGTCTCTGCTCCGCGGCCGCAGGTGCGGGCGCCTCGCTTTCCTGGGCTTTGCCCTCGCCGCTTTCCACACGCTGCGCTTCCGCCAGCAGCGACACTGTATCGATCAATGCGCTGCCACCGCTGCGCAATTTGTCCACCCAGTGCTGAAACAGTACGCCTGCGTCGCCTATCATTTCCAGCACGTCCGCGCTGGCCGGCTTTTCTTCCTGCAGCCATTTGTTCATGGCGCGCTCCAGTGCCCAGGCCACTTCGCCGAGGTTGGTCAGCCCTACCATGCGGCCGCTGCCCTTGAGCGTATGGAAGCTGCGACGAATGGTGACCAGCGCTTCGCGGTCGTCGGGATTGCGCTGGCACAGCAGCAGGTTTGCGTGCAGGGTTTCCAGCACTTCCTGCGCCTCTTCCAGGAACACTTCCAGCAACTCGTCGTCTTCGCCGCCCTCACGGACCGACACCCCTGACGGCGCGGCCGGCTCCGGCTGCATCTCTTCTTCGGGGACTCCGGCCTGGTCGGTCTGCAAGGCGGCAATCATTTCTTCCATGCTGCTGCTGTCGGATTTCTGCCCCTGCGTCAGATCATGCACATAGGCATCGAGCGCACTGACGGCCGCCGCCACATCGCGCATTTCGGCATTGCCAGGCTTGCCGCCAGCCACATAATGATTGATCAGGCGCTGCAAGTTTGCCATCAACCGTGCGGGACGCTCCAGATCGAGCATGTACAGGCCGCCATGCACCTGGCTGAGCAGGCGCGGCAGGCTCGCCAGTTCTTCGCGTGCAGCGGAGTTGCCGAAGAAGACATTCAGCGTTTGCTCGAACTGCTGCATGTTGTTCTTCATCTCGCGTGCCATCGGAATCAGCACTTCCTGTTCCTCAGCCTGGCAATGCAGTGCCACGAGCGCCTCCATGCTGCCCTCATCCAGCTGCGACAGGGTCGCTTCAGGCACCAGGCGCTGCGTAATCAGGCGCACGCGTTCGTGGAAATGATTGCCCAGCGCGAGGTAGTGTTCAATGCCGCTGCCCAGCAACAGCATGGCCATCGCCATTTCCAGCTTGATGTGGTGCACGGCATCCGGATCATCGGGCTGCGAAACTGCGTTGTACATCTGCTTGCACAGGAATTGCAGGGTGTTGCGATCCAGTCCTTCGGACTGGACATACAACTGCTCCATGATCTCGGTAAAGCTGCGGGTGGCTGCCGCATCTCCTTGCACGCAGCGCTCCAGCATTTCCTGCGCGTTGATCAGGGTATGGCGCATCTGCTCCAGCTTCTCGGCCAGCTCTCCCGGCGGCAGCGGTGGTTCCTGCGGCAGATAGCTGGCCAGGGAATAAGTCTGTTTGATGCTCTCTACGCTCTCGCTCACCGAAAGACTGCGCGCCACCAGATAAAGCATTTCGCACAACGTCGCGTATTCATCTGCATGGCTGTTGTCAGCCAGCGACTTCATCTGCAGGTCAATGCGGCCGAGCAATTTCCTGGGGTTGAGATCAGGCGGCAGTCCGTCCAGAATCAGGCATTCCAGCAAGCCCGCCGCCACCCACCAGAAAGCGCGCGCATGATCTGACGGCACGTTGTGCATCACCGTCTGCACCGCACCGCGCATGGCGCGCAACGACTCCTGCGGGTTGTCCTGTTTCAGCCACTTGAGCAGCGCCTGCTGGTATTGTGCGCGCGCAGCCTTGATTTGCGCGGGCGCCGCCGCGGCATCCATGGCTGGCTCCAGCACACTGGCCGGCAACGGTACATTCAGCTCGGGGAAGTAGAGATCGACTTCAAAGGCGCTTTCCAGGCCGCGCAGCTGGTGCAGCTCCTGATAGGTATAGAACAGGCGCATCGCGGTATTCGGCGCCCCTCCTGCCAAGGCATCAAGGAAGTGGGTCAACGCCTCCAGCGCACCCTCGATCACCTCGCGTTGCATGGGTGAAGCGGGTGCCTGCTGGCCCCTCATTTCACCCAGCACGGTTTCAAATTCACGACAGAACACCGCCGCCCCATCCAGCGACAGGATGGTGAGCACGCCGCCGATGCGGTGCAGGTCGGCCAGTGCCTGTTCCAGATGCGCAATCCCGGAATGCCCCTCGGTAAAGAAGGCCTCCAGCGCACTGCCCACCGCGTCCAGCGCACTGTCCAGCCCCGGCTTGGCGGTCAGCAGGGGCAGGTTGTTGAATTGCCGAATATCGACCATGCTGTCGTGTGTACTCGCTTTACACCTTGAAGCCCGCTACCGAGCTGCTCAGCTCGGACGCCATTTTTTCCAGCTGTGCCACCGACGCACCGGTGCGCTGGGTATTGTCGGTGGTTTGCTTGGTGATCTGCAGAATTTCCTTCATCAGTGTCGCCACCTCTCGCGCCATATCGGTCTGCATCTGCGTGGACACCGAGATGCTGTTAACCGAGTCGGCCAGTTCGTGGGTCGTTTCCTCAATCTCGCGCAGTGCCTGACCCGCAGCGTCCGACAGGCGCGCACCCTCAACCACACCCTGGGTACTCTTTTCCATCGCCGTCACGGCATCCTGCGTATCGCTCTGAATCGCCTTCACCAGCAAGCCGATCTGTTTGGTCGCCTCGCCGGAACGTTCCGCCAGTCGCTGCACCTCTTCCGCAACCACCGAGAAGCCGCGTCCCGCTTCACCCGCAGACGCCGCCTGAATCGCCGCATTCAGCGCCAGCACGTTGGTCTGTTCGGTAATGTCGGAAATCAGGTCCACGATCTCGCCAATTTCCTGCGAGCTCTCGCCCAGTCGCTTGATGCGTTTGGAGGTTTCCTGGATCTGCTCGCGGATGCCGTCCATACCTGAAATGGAGTTCTGCACCGCCTGCGCACCCTGTGCAGTTACCTGCAGCGTTTTGCGCGCCGCTTCGGCGGACCTGGATGCGCTGGTGTCAACCTCCTGAATCGATTTGGTCATCAGGTCAACCGCGCTGCCCGCTTCGCGAATCTCTTCCGACTGCTTTTGCGTAGCGACCAGCAGCTCCTTGGTCACCGCACCCGCTTCACTGGTCGCCTTGGCAACCAGCTGGGAGGCCGAGCTCACGCCCACAACCAGCTTGCGCAGTTCGTCCGTGGTGTAGTTCACCGAGTCGGCGATCGCACCGGTAATATCCTCCGATACCGTCGCCTTGACCGTCAGGTCACCGTTCGCCAGATCGGACAGCTCGTTCATCAGGCGCAGAATCGCCTGCTGGTTCACGCTGTTGACATGCTCCGCCTCCTGCGCACGGTGCCGGGTGTCTTCCAGGTATACCTTGGCCAGCAAGGCCAGCAGCAGGATAACCATCACCCCAGCCGCCGCCATGGTGTAGCTGGTCAGGCGATTGGAGAGCGAAGCCTGGTAAGCGTCCGTCAATTTTTGCGATTGCTCGAGGAATTGGTCACTGCCGTCGAAGATCGCCTTACCGGCTCGCTTCGCACCCAGCAGGTTCTGCGAGTTGCCGATGATGGTTTCGGCCGCCACACGGTAGCCATCGAACATTTCGCGCATATCCTGCACCAGCGGGTCGTTCTGCGGGAATTTGGCCAGGATCTCGTCCGCCTCGATGGTATCCATGCCCAGTGAGGCGATCTGGTCTGTCGTCACCTCGGCCAGCATCGAGGTGGCATCCTTCGCCATACGCTCCACCAGCAAGGCAAAGCGTGTGGCCGCCACACTGTTGCTGCTGTGCTCGATCAGTTGTTGTGACATGCCGCGCAATTCCAGCTCCATCGAGCTGATCACCGTAATCGCACGCGCCAGTGTCAGCAGACCTGTACGGCCGTCTTCCATCAGACGCACGTTGGCCAGCGTGGCGTTCACTGTCGGGATCAGCTCGTTCAGTACCTCGCGCGGCTTGCCCCGTGTCGGCGGGAGCTTGGCATCACCCATATCCAGCCTGGTCATCACCTCGGTCACGTTCTGGCGGCTTTGCGTCAGGCCCTCGAACGCATTGAAGTTGCCGGACAGACTCTGTTGCGCATCCTTGGCCAGGCGTTGCGACAGCATCAGCAGGCGCGACGCCTCTTCCACATACCCCGTGCCATACGAAGCAGCGCGGTTATCGAAGTAGGCCGAGACCACCGCAATCATCAGGAAGATCAGCAGTGCGACACCTAGCACCTGCAACTGCTTGCCGATCGCCATGCGTCCCAGCCCGGGAATGCCAGCAGGCTTGCCGGCCTGCCTGTACGAGGCACCAGCGCCTTTCTTGAACGGGTTTTTCAATTTGGGGAGATTGAATTTGAATGCCATCGTGTGTCCTTCCGCATGAGCTGTTCGTTACGCACCGATCTGAAGAAAACCGGGTTGCTGCAGTAATTGCCTGATATCAAGTTTGGTCCAGGTCTGCCCTTCTGCATCCCTGTATTGCACACTTCCATCCTGTTCGCTGCGCTGCCAATCGTTTGAGTTGCGCAAGCCCAGCACGCGATTGACCAGGAGTCCCGCGTTGAATGCATATTTCTGTCCCAGCAACAACACCCGGTTGTTGCTGTCCTGCACGGTCTCGCCCAGTCCCATATAGGCGGACAGGTCAATAATTCCGTAGATGTTGCCGCGCACGTTGGCCACGCCGCGATACCACGAGCGCGTCAACGGCACTTCGGTCAAGCGTGGCATTTCCAGCACCTCGCTGATATCCACCATGTCCACCAGCATGCGACTATCACCCACCTGCAGGCCCAGCGTGGTTACACGCTCGCCCACCGCCGCCTGCTGCTGCAGGCGGTTCAGCACGTCCTGCTGGAATTCGCGCAGGCTGAATCGCTTGGCCATGGTTAGCCGAGTGCAGCGATCTTGCGCAAGAGTTCAGCGCCATCCACCGGCTTGGTCACATAATCCTTGGCGCCCTGGCGCTCGCCCCAGATCTTGTCCGTTTCCTGGCCCTTGGTGGTGCAGATGATGACCGGAATGTGCTTGGTCGCCTCATCCGAAGTGATCGCACGCGTCGCCTGAAAGCCGTTCAGGCCGGGCATCACCACGTCCATGACGACCAGGTCGGGCAGATCCGCCTTGGTCTTCGCCACGCCGGATTCGCCGTCTTCCGCAAAGCTGACGGTATAACCCTGCTTGGTCAGGATTTCACCGATGATATGACGCTCGGTCGCCGAATCGTCCACTACCAGAATTTGTTTGATTGCCATAATCACTCTCCTTGATGTTGTGTATGCATCATGACCGCATCGGTCAGACTCTTCTTGCTAAATGGTTTGGTCAGGTACTGGTCGGCTCCGACAAGCTTGCCGCGCGCTCGGTCAAACAGGCTGTCCTTGCTGGTCAGCATGACAACCGGTGTTTTCTTGAATTCACGGTGATTCTTGATCAGCGCGCAGGTCTGATAGCCATCCAGGCGCGGCATCATCACGTCCACAAAAATGATGTCGGGCTTGGTGTCCACCACCTTGGACAAGCCATCGAATCCATCCTCGGCCAGCACCACCTGGCACCCGGCCTGGGTCAGAAATATCTCGCCGCTGCGACGTATTGTGTTGCTGTCATCAATGAGAACAACTTTGACACCCGCCAGAGAGTTGCTTTCGCTCATTTTCGCCTTCCATAAACTATTAATTACCAGTCTGGCCGATAATTGCTGAGCCCCTATCCCTGGCTGTGATGCTACCGCACTTTACACATGCTGTTCAATGTTTTA
>DATDDN010000159.1:0-24586 GCA_036523795.1 Gallionellaceae bacterium
GAAAATTCGCTCCACTCCAGGCAGCTGGTTTCGGCAGCATGCCGGGCAGGTGCAGGTGATGGCGCGGCAGCGGGTGTTGGCGCGGCCGCCACGACTGGAGCGGCAGGTTGCGGAATGGGCACCAGGACGGCGGGCGCAGTCACGGCCGGCACGGCAGACGCTGCCGTTGGCAGGGCAGACGGCGCCACCTCGGGCGCGTTAAGCATCTTGATCTTGTCCGGATTCAGCGCTGCCAGCGGCGGTGCCTTGCCCTCGCCACCCAGCTTGCCACCCCATTGCATCAGCGCAAAGAAAACGATGTTTACCAGCACCAGTCCAACCACCAACCACCTGATCACGCTTCTGTCTCCTGTACTGTAAGGTGCAGCCCGCGCAGCACCAGATTATCCACGCGTTCGCACGGCAGGCCGAGATGCGGCTCGATCTGCTCTGCTGCGCCGCCGCTGAGCACACAGCGCACCGGAGCGCGCCCGCGCAGGCGCGCATGCTGCTGCTGAATGGCACCGATTGTCGCACGCATTGCCCCGCTGCGGATGGCGTCCGCCGTGTTGCGTGGAAAATCCTGCAGCTCTCCCGCCTGCAGACCCAGCTGCGCAGTGCCCTGGGCCAGGCTCTGACGCATCAGTTCGAGACCGGGCAGGATCAGCCCGCCGAGAAATTCCCCGTCATCGGACAGCGCATCCACCGTAGTCGCCGTGCCGCAATTCACCACCAGGCAGGCGCGCTGTTCGCGCTGCCAGGCCGCCAGCACGGCCAGCCAGCGGTCCACGCCGAGCTGTGATGGCTGCGCATACAGGTTGCGCACGCCGCATTGCGCTGCCTGCGTCGCGACAAATTCCACGGCGCAACCCCATGCATTCGCCAGCTCGCGCAGGCGCTGCGCCACGGCCTCGCCGGCCACGTTGGCCACGCGCATCTGCGCCGGACGCGGCCCAGCCAGCAGCTCAGCACGCAGGGCCGGCCACGCCTCGTGGCTGGCCGCACCCTGGCGCAGCCATTGTCCTTTTTCCAGCAAGGCCCACTTGCAGCGGGTATTGCCGGCGTCAATCAGCAGTATCACTGGCGCCCCTCAAACTGATTTCCCCCGCATGAAACACCTGCAGCTGCGGCCGCCCATCCGCGCCGGACACTTCCAGCTGCAGAGCACCCTCTGGCGTTACGCCGCTCACCGTGCCGGTCAGCGTCTTGCCATCCGGCAACAGCAACTGCACACGCTGCCTGTGATAGCGATGGCAGCGCTCCCATTCATCGTGCACGCCGGCAAAACCCTTGCGCGAAAATTCTTCCAGCACGTTTGCCAGCTCGCGCAGGATGGCCACCAGCAGTGTATTGCGCTCCGGGGGCAGGTCTGTCATCTGCAGCAAGCTGGTGGCCGGCTGGCCGATGCGCTGTAGCTCCCCGGCGGACAGGCGCACGTTCAGCCCCACGCCGATCACCACCGCACTGGGCCCCAGCATGTCGCCCTGCGCCTCGATCAGGATGCCCGCCAGCTTGCCCTGCGAGCCCAGCACATCGTTCGGCCATTTTAGCTGCACCCCTGCCACGCCGCACAGCCTGAGGGCACGCACCAGCGCCACCCCGGCGGCCAGGCTGAGTCCGGCCAGGCCGGACAGGCCGCACTCGAATCGCCACAGCAGCGAAAAAGTCAGCGCATTGCCCAGCCCGGAATGCCAGCTGCGCCCCAGGCGCCCGCGTCCACCGCTCTGCCACTCCACCGCCAATACGCTGCCGCCGGGTGCCTGTTGTGCCGCGCGCTGCAACAGCTGGGTATTGCTGGAGGCAGCCTGGTCGAGGATTTCGATGTGGAATTTTTTCGCATCTGCGCCCAGCTGCGCGCGAATGCGTGCGGCATCCAGCCACTGCGGCGCCTCTGCCAGCTGATAGCCGCGGCCGCGCACACTGTGCAGCTTGAGGCCATATTGATCGAGGTCGTGCAGCGCATTATTGACGCTGGCGCGCGACACCCCCAGGCGCTGCGCCAGCACTTCGCCGGAATGGAATTCGCCATCGCCAAGCAGGCGCAGCAGGGCAAAAGTCAGTGGTTTGGGCGCCGCCGTGGCGGCTGGATCGGTGGTCATTGTGGGAGTTTGCTGTCGGCAATGGGGGCCTGGGTGGTGAGCAGGGCGATGATTTCCTCGCGTCGGCGCATGGCATCCCGATAACCCAGATCGATCAGGGCACGGCAGAACTGGCCATCAAACAGCAGATAGCTCACCAGGTTGGCGCCGCCGCGGCGCATCGCGCCGATCAGGCGCAACAGGAAGCGGATCGGCCAGGGCAGATTGGCGGCGTGGCGCTGCGCTATCCTCTCTATGGACTCGCTGGGCTGGATCACCAGCACGTCGATGTGCCGCAGCTGCGTATGGCGGCGTTGCTCTTCACTGAGCAGGCTGACGGTGTGGTTGATGCGGCGCAGTCGCTCCAGATCCACCTCCAGGCTGTCGAGAAAGATGGTGTTGAGCGCATGGCCGGCGATCTGCGCCAGCGAGGGGTAGGCATAACTGTGCCGGCGCCTGGCCGGCCCCCGGCTGCTCTGCCCTACGCCGATCACCAGCACGCGCTGCGCCCCCAGATGCAGGGCGGAACTGATCGGTGCAATCTGCCGCATCGAGCCATCGCCGAAATATTCGCGATTGATGCGCGCCGCCGGAAACAGAAAAGGGATCGCCGCGGAGGCCTGCAGATGGCGCGCGCCTATGCGTGCGGGGATGCCCAGACGGCGCGCACGGCGCCATGGCTGGATGCTCTTGTGCCCCTGGAAGAAAGTGACCGACTGTTCCGAGGCGTAGCCGGTGGCCGTTATGCTCAGGGCATGCAGATGGCCGGAATCGATGCTGTCCTGGATCTGCTCGTAGGGCAGTATTTCCTCCAGCAGCGCGGTCATCGGCGTATTGTCCAGCAGGGACACGTGGTTGAGACGGTCGCTGCCCATGCTGCTCAGGAGCAGCCCGGAGATCCAGCGCGCGGTGTTGACCAGCACGCCCACCGGGTCGGCGCGATAGATCTGCTCCACCTGTGCATGTTGCCAGATGCTGAGCAGATACCGCACGCCACGGCGGAAGTTCCCCGCGTTCACCGCCAGTATCGCCGCATTGAGTGCGCCGGCCGACGTGCCGCTGATGATGGGGAAAGGGTTGCGCGCGTTGCGCGGCAGAATTTCGGCAATCGCCTTGAGCACCCCCGCCTGGTACGCCGCGCGCGCGCCTCCACCGGTCAGAATCAGGCCTATCGGTTTTTCCATAAAGTCCCGTGCTTGTATTAACGCCGCTCCACGCCGACTTGTGCATGCACGCTTTCCAGCGCCTCGCGCAAGGTGTCCTCAGGCAGCTTGTTCACCAGTGTGGACAGCATTTCCGCGGCCTCGGCCGCATCGCGCGGCAGGGTGCGCCCGTCGGTGTTGGCCATCAGCACCGCAGCTGCGCCCACCACCTTGAGAAGCGTGGTGCGCTCGGCCATCATCATCTCCATCTCGCTGCGCAACATGGCGACTTCCTGCTTGTTCAATGTGTCCGGCATATCCCGCCTCCTTCACGCCTGCAATCCTGTATCCATCCGCAGATTACACAGGTTCGCGCAGATTTTCTGGCGATTCAATCCTGCCCGCGCCAGCAGAAACGCCGACACGAGGCCTGACAGTGTAGCAATGCTGCGCGGGCTTACGATACCCGTTCATGCAATTTGCACAGCCATCTTTTCCAGATGCGCACGATATGCGGCCATGTCCGCCAGTGGCCGCGTGGCGACGCCACTATCCATGGCAGCCTGCGCGACCGCAGGCGCCACATGAGAAAGCAGGCGCGCATCGAACGGCCCCGGGATCAGACACTCGGCGCTCAGGCACGCTCCCTGGCCGCCGTCCCCCTCCCGCACCAGCGCAGCGATGGCGTGCACCGCGGCCAGACTCATCGCGGCATTGATGCTGGTGGCCCCCACATCCAGCGCGCCGCGGAACAGGTAGGGAAAACACAGGGCGTTGTTCACCTGGTTGGGAAAGTCGGAGCGCCCTGTGGCCAGAATCGCATCCGGACGCACCGCAAGGGCCAGGTCAGGCATGATTTCCGGCTCGGGGTTGGCCAGTGCGAAGACCAGCGGCCGCGACGCCATCTGCTGCAGCATCCCGGGCTGCAGCACACCGCCGGCAGACAGGCCCAGAAACACATCTGCGCCCTCCATCACTTCGGCCAGCGTGCGCGCTGGCGTATCCACGGCGTAGCCGGCCTTGAACACATCCATGCCCTCGATGCGGCCGTGATACAGCACCCCTTGCCTGTCCACCACCACAATGTTTTCGCGACGCAAACCCAGGCTCACCAGCATATCCAGGCAGGCCAGCGCGGCCGCGCCTGCGCCCGACGTCACCAGCCTGATGCGCGAGATATCCTTGCACACGACCATGAGGCCGTTGAGCAGCGCGGCGCCCACAATGATGGCGGTGCCGTGCTGGTCGTCGTGAAACACCGGAATGCACATGCGCTCGCGCAGCCTGCGCTCGATGTAGAAGCACTCGGGCGCCTTGATGTCCTCCAGATTGATGCCGCCGAAGGTGGGCTCCAGCGCAGCGATGATGTCCACCAGCTTGTCGGGATCGCGCTCGTCGATTTCCAGATCGAACACGTCGATGCCGGCAAATTTCCTGAACAGAACGGCCTTGCCCTCCATCACCGGCTTGGCCGCCAGCGGCCCGATCGCGCCCAGCCCCAGCACCGCTGTACCATTGGAAATGACCGCCACCAGATTGCCGCGCGCGGTGAGGTTGCGCGCCTCGGCGGAGCTCGCCACGATCGCCTCACAGACGGCCGCCACACCCGGCGTGTAGGCCAGCGCAAGATCCTGGCTGGTCTGAATAGGCTTGCTGGCCACCACCGAAATCTTCCCCGGCGGATTCAGGCGGTGATACTGCAGCGCGGCTTCGCGTATGTGCTTGTCCATGCCTGTGCTCACTCGGAAGATGGTTGAAAGATTATAAAGCCTGGAATCAGGTAAAGGTATGGCGCGCCCCGCATTTACCCTACTTGCCTCACGTGTCGACAGGGCGCTGAGAACGTAGCGAGGATGGGCAGCTGCAAGGCGCACGGAGCGCAGTGACCGAGAAAACGAGCTCTGCAAGTTTCGGCGTAGACTTACCTTCAGGTTAGTCGTAGCCACATATCATGTTGATAGGCGAGGAAACGACAACGCAGTTGCGGTGAAGGCTAATGTGCGAAGCACGTAATGCCGGAACCAACACCGCGCAACGCAGCAGATGCCCACCGCAGTAGTTTATCAGCACACTGTCAAATGCCTTCCCACACCTTCTGCAAGCGCTTCGCCGATACGATCACCGGCGTCTTCAGCTCCTGTGCGAACAGCGACACACGCAGCTCCTGCAACAGCCAGCCAAAGTCATCCAGCTTGCTGTCGAACTGCCCCTGCTGAGCCACCAGCCTGCGCTGCCAGCCCTGCAGCAGGGCGGACATCTGCGCGAACTGGCGTGCGTCGCGCGCCGGGTCGGCACGCAGCTTTTCCAGCCGCAGATTGATCGCCTTGAGGTAGCGCGGATAATGCTGCAGGCGCTCATACGGCGTGCGTGCCAGGAAGTCCTTGCCCAGCAGCCAGTCGCACTGGGCGCGGATGTCCTGCACCACCGCGCCATGCGCCTTCGCGCCGGCCAGCGCCTTCTGCAGCGCATGGTATTCCTGCAGCACGGTGCCGAGCAGGCGCGCAATTTCCTGCGCCACCAGATTGAGGCGGCTCTTGGCATCCTTGCAGCGCGCAGCGAATTCCTTCTCGGTGGTGGGCAGCGGCTCGTTCAGGCAGCTGCGGTCGAAGGTGACCGCAAAGATCTGGCGCTGCATGTCCTGCGCGCTGCCGAAGGGCAGGAACTGCATGGCCAGGTTGGCGCCGAAATCCTTGCCGGAGAGCAGGTTCTTCTCCAGGAACTTGACCTGTTCCTTCAGCGTCAGCATGAACAAACGGCGCAGGCCGGCGCGATGCGCCTGCTGCGCCTCTTCCTGGGTATCGAAGGCGTGCAGCAGCACCGCATCGTTGTCGTCCACCAGCGCGTTGAACACCGTCAGCTTCTGCCCGGCACGGGTGATCTCGCTGGTCGGGTTGAATTCGCCAAAGTTCCACTCGGTGAGGCGCACCGCGGCCGGCGCGGCTTCGCCCTGGGCCGGTGCCGCTGCCGCGGGAACGGCGATCGCCGCCTGCTTCGGCGCATGCTCACCGCGCAGCTGGGCGAAATTGCGCGACGTGCCCAGCTTGCGCCCATGCTCGTCCACCACCGCAAAATTCATCAGCAGGTGCTGCGGCAGCTGCTCCAGGCGGAAGGCATCCAGTGGCACATCCAGCTGCTTCTGCTCGCGAATGTAGCGCGCCAGTGCCTGCAGCAAGGGCGTATCCGACGGCGGCACTGCCGCACAGAAGGCGGCGGCAAATTCAGGCACCGGTACGCAGTGGCGACGGATCTTCTGCGGCAACGTCTTCAGCAGCTGCGCCACCTTCTCCGCCAGCAGGCCCGGCACTAGGTATTCGCAGCGTGCCGCCGACACCTGGTTGATCAGTGCCTGCGGCACGGTGAGGGTGACGCCGTCGTCGCTCTTGCCGGGCGAGAAGTTGTAACCCAAGGCGTAGTTCACCTTGTTCATCACCAGCTGCGGCGGGAACTGGTCGGTGGTGATGCCGGCCGCTTCGTGCCGCATCAGGTCATCGCGGCTCAGGTACAGCAGACGCGGCTGCTCGCGCTCTGCCTCCTTGCGCCACGCCTCGAACGCCGCACCGTTGTGGATGTGCGGCGGAATGCGGCTGTCGTAGAAGGCATAGATCAGCTCGTCGTCCACCAGCACGTCCGGACGGCGCGACTTGTGTTCCAGCGCCTCGATGTCGGCGATCAGCTTGCGGTTGTGGGCAAAGAACGGCGCCATGGTGTTGAACTCGCCCGCTACCAGCGCCTGGCGGATGAACACCGCACGCGATTCGGCCACATTCATCGGGCCGTAATGTACGCGCTTCTTCGGGTTGATCAGCAGGCCATACAGGGTGCTGCGCTCGAAGGCAGCCACCTGTGCCGCCTTCTTCTCCCAGTGCGGATCGTAGTAGTGGCGCTTGATCATGTGGGCGCCCACCTCTTCCAGCCATTGCGGCTCGATGCGCGCCACGCAGCGCGCATACAGCCTGGTGGTATCCACGATCTCGGCGGCGACGATCCACTTCGCGCCTTTCTTGGCCAGCGCCGAATTGGGCGCGACATGAAATTTGATCTCCCTTGCGCCGAGGTACTCGTTGCCATCCACGCTCTTGCAGCCGATGTTGCCGAGCAGGCCGGTGAGCAGCGCCTTGTGTATCTGCTCATAAGTTGCTGGAGCCGTCGAAAGCAGCTGCACCGGCTCCCTCTCCCCTCGGGGGAGGGTTGGGGAGGGGGAGTCTAGTCCAGCAGGTAGCTTCGCCTTCAATCCATCGTAAATGGCCTGCAACACTCCCTCGGTATTCTCCAGCACCTCGTTGTTCCAGAAGCGCAGCACGGTCAATCCCTGTCCGTTCAGGTAGCGTGTGCGAGTTTCATCGTATTTCTGCTGCGCCCCCTCGTTATGCTGCCCACCGTCCAGTTCCACTACCAACCTGGCCTCGTGACAGTAGAAATCCAGCACATACTCGCCCAGTAGATGCTGGCGACGGAAGCCGCAGCCTAGTATCTGATTTCGTCGCAACAGTTGCCACATCAACTGCTCGGCATCTGTTGCATTCTTGCGCAGTTCGCGCGCATGTTGCTTGAGGGTTTCTGGCAGAGGGGGGTGATGCGCAGAGCCCCCCTCCCTAGCCCTCCCCCGGGGGGAGAGGGGACTGGTCGTATCACCCGCAGTGAGCTGCCCACCAATCCAACCCATCTCGCTAACCTGCGCATGCAGCTGCTGGTACAGCTCATGCCATTCGCGCAGGCGCATGGCGGAAAGGAATTTCTCGCGGCATTCGTTGGCCCACTGGCGGTTGGTCTTCTTGTGCTTGATCGCCTCCTGGAACCAGGCCCACAACTTCACATACGCAAGGAAATCGGAGCGCTCGTCGTTGTAGCGTGCGTGCGCGGCATCGGCCGCTTCGCGCCGTTCCGCCGGGCGATCGCGCGGGTCCTGCAGCGACAGCGCACTGGCAATGATGAGGATTTCCTGCAGGCACTGGTATTGCCTGCCGGCCAGCAGCAGGCGCGCAATTTTGGGGTCCAGCGGCAGTTTGGCCAGCTCGCGCCCGAGTGGGGTGAGCTGGCGCTCTGTGTCGATAGCTCCAAGTTCGGCCAACAACTGGTAGCCATCGGCGATCGAGCGCGAGCCGGGCATCTCGATGAACGGGAACTGGTCCACCTCGCCCAGGCGCAGTGCGCTCATGCGCAGGATCACGGTGGCCAGCGACACGCGGAAGATTTCTGCATCGGTAAACTCGGGCCACGCATTGAATTCCGTCTCGTCGTACAGACGCACACAGATGCCGCTCATCACACGCCCGCAACGGCCGGCGCGCTGGTTGGCGGCGGCGCGCGAAATCTTCTCCACGCGCAGCTGTTCCACCTTCTGGCGGATGCTGTAGCGGTTGATGCGCGCCAACCCGCTGTCGATCACATAGCCGATGTTGGGCACGGTGAGCGAGGTCTCCGCCACGTTGGTGGCCAGCACCACGCGGCGCATGCCCGGCGTGGGCTTGAACACGCGATCCTGTTCGGCGGCGGACAGGCGCGAAAACAGCGGCAGGATTTCCACATGCTTGGGGTGATTTTTGCGCAACACCTCGGCGGTGTCGCGGATCTCGCGCTCGCCCGGCAGGAACACCAGCACATCGCCGCGCAAGCCGCCGATGGAGAGCTCGTCCAGCGCGCTGCTGATGGCCTGCGGCACGTCCTCGATCTCTCCCTCCTCATTCTCCTGCGGCGCACGGTAGCGGATTTCCACCGGATAGCTGCGCCCCGACACCTGCAGCACCGGCGCATTGCCGAAATGGCGCGAGAAACGCTCTGCATCCAGGGTGGCCGAGGTGATGATCAGCTTCAGGTCCGGCCGCTTCGGCAGCAGCTGCTTGAAGTAGCCGAGCAGGAAATCGATGTTGAGCGAGCGCTCGTGCGCCTCGTCGATGATGATGGTGTCGTAGTGACGCAGCTTCGGGTCGCTCTGGATCTCGGCCAGCAGGATGCCGTCGGTCATCAGCTTGACACAGGTGTCTGGCGACACGCGGTCGTTGAAGCGGATCTTGTAGCCGACCAGCCCGCCCAGCTCGCTCTTGAGCTCGTGCGCCACCCGCGCCGCCACGGTGCGCGCGGCCACCCGGCGCGGCTGGGTGTGCGCGATTACGCCCTGCACCCCGCGCCCCAGGCCTAAGCAGATCTTGGGCAATTGCGTGGTCTTGCCCGAGCCGGTCTCGCCGCACACGATCACCACCTGGTTCTCTGCAATGGCCTGCGCCACGTCCTCGCGCCGCGCCACCACCGGCAGCTCGGCCGGATACTCGATGGGCAGCACCGCCGCGATGCGGGCAGCGCGGCGGGAAGCCGGGGAATTGTCGGGGGAGCCCTGCGCGGGAGGCGCGGGCGGGGTGGGAGCTGAAGTCATGGCGCGCGATTGTACCCGAAAGCACCAGGCACAAAAAAACCGGGGAGCTTCCGCTCCCCGGCTTTACATTCAGATATGGTTCGAAAACTCAGAACAACGCGTACAGATTGATCGTTGACGAGCTGCTGCCAAATTCATCCGAATTCGCCTGTGTCCAGTATGTGCCGCTCTGGGTCACATAGGACAGACGCGCCATCATGTTCTGGGTCATCTTGTAGGTCAAGGTGAAATACACGGCATTGTCGGTTGCGTTGGTGCCATTGGCAGTGCCGCCGTTCAGCAATCCTTCGTCCTGACCGCTGTTGGCACGACGGATGGCCATGCCGACCGTCACGATCTCAGGGACGACGCCAATTTCCGCTGCGATGTTCAGGGAGCTTCTCTCCAGTGGGCCCGAGTTAAAGGCGTTGCCCAGCATGCTGCCGTCTGCGGCGATCGCCGGCGCTACCGCATAGCTGACATAGACGCCAACCGCACGCTCGCCAACGGAGCCTTGCATCTGCGCGTCGATGGCAGTCGCACGAGTGGTTGCTGTTTCAACTGAATTAGTATTCCCCGCTGGAGTCGGACTGACGAACGCTGAGGGACTGCAACTTCCGACCCCATTAGACCCAAGTGTCAGACCACAAGACGTAGCCGACTCACCACTCCAGTTCTGCACGCCCACCGCGGAGTCCCAGCCCGCCATATCGAACGTGAATACCGCGCGCGCGTAGGTGGAGGAGAGGCTGCCAAAATTGCCCCCGGCAATACCGCCCTGGTTGAACTTGGTGATATTGATGAAGCCGATGCCATTGCTCACCACAAACGCGGCACCCGTGGCAGCTGCGCCGGTACCCAGGTATTGCTGGGCAGAAACCGCAGCGATGTACTGGTCCATGAAACCCACCGTATTGGTGATGGTATGAACGGCGTTGGCACCGGTATTCAGGGTCTCAAAGCCATAGGACGAACCTTGCCCGTTGGTGGTGAAGGGCACGATGCCTGCGCGCGTGTCGTCACCCACGGCATACAACATGGGGGTCTTGAGCGAGTCTATGGCGGCAGTCGGCGCAAGCGTGATCTCGCCCAGATACCCCATGAAATCACTGCCCCTGCCGCCTACAAACAGAGAAGACTCGCCGCCTGTGCCCGCCACATAAGCACCCCCGGTCGGTGCACCTCCTGTCGAAACCAGTGCCGACGTCGTCGGGTCTTGTACCGCATTGGTTTTTTCATAGCCCAGGCTGGCCAGGAAACTCGCGTTCATCACGGTGGGGATGGACATGTTTTCGCCTTCTACCTTGGGCTGGGTGCCCATCAAGGTGAAGGCGCTGCCTTTGAAGCTCCGGCCGAAGGCATTCAACAACGGGAAGTGCTGGAAATGGCATTGATTACAGGCAAAACCTGTCTGCCGCGCAAACGCGGGCAAAGCGGATGCGGCGGGGGCAAACAATGAGCCCAATACCAATCCCGCTAACGCAAGAGCAAGCTTTTTCATTACGTTTCTCCTCTGACGAACGTCAAGTTTCTGTTAAGTTTTTTCTTGTTTTCCACAGCCCTAATTTGCAGTGGCCGCGTGGTCAGAGAACTTACAGAACGACCATTCCCTTGTCAAAGAATCGGGCCGTATACCTGATGTCTGGGCTGGGCGATTCACTCCTGTTTTATGCGGCCTGAATCGCTTAATTCGAAACACACGACCCCCGGCCGGTTCTCGCGCAGCTTGATCTGGTAACCGGATTGCTCGGCCCAGCGCGCCACCTGGAACAACCCGACCCCCAGCCCATCTTCGGAGGGCACGACCGTGTGCAACAATTGCCAGGCCACGGCATCCGGGATGGCACTGCCGCTGTCGCACACCTGCATGCTGAGCGGCGCTGCACTGATGCTCACGCGAATTTCCATGCCAGGTTCCCGCAGCCGCTTGTTGCACGCATTGTCTATCAGGTTGTCCGCAATGCTGTCGAACAGCGTGCCAGGCACCCTCAATGCAACGAGATCGCCGGACACAAACCAGCGGATCGCGCGGTGCTGCTGACGGTGGCGCAGGCTTTCCCACCAGGCAGCCAGCGGCATGGTGGTTATCTCAGCCTGATCCAGCGGCGCCTTCAGCTTGGCCAGCGTTGCTTCGATGCGCTGCACCAGCACCGGCAGTTGACGCTGCAACAGCGGCTGCGCCAGCCCCGCCTGCTGCTCGGCAATGCCGGCAAGCGCCAGCAACGATTGCAGCATGTTCTTCAGGTCGTGCGTCAGGCGCGCACCGGTCTCATATACCGCCTGCAGACGTGCCATTTCGCGCAGGCTCTGTTCACGCCGCTTGGCCTGGTAGAAATGACTCAGCAACTGCGTTAGCAGGTGGATGTGGACGAGCACGGAGGGTGCGACGACACGGCGACTGAACAAGGTGAGATGCAGATCCAGCTCACGCACCTCAAGGCGGTGCGGTGACGCTGCCCCCAGAGTGCCATGCCCTTCCTCACACTCCCACGACAGGCCGGACAACCAGGGCAGTTCGGCGAGGAGAGCCATTGCGCGCAGCATGAAGCTGGCGGGCGACTGCTCCTGCTGTTCGGCCACAGCCAGGCGCTTCAACCATTCCTCAAACGGGCTGCCGATGTTGAGAAAATAACGCGAGAAGATGGACTGCAAGCCGGCAAAGCCCATGCGCGGACTCCAAAGCCAGCCCAGCAGGAAAAGCAGCAACGCCATGGAAAACAGGGTGCGCAACAGCGCGCCGAAATAGTCGACGCCGGTCTGATGCATGAAAGACAGACTGCCCAGCACCAGCAGGATCAGCAGCATGAACAACAGGATGCTGTAGATGAAGTCCACCGCCAGCGCGCGCCCGGCCTTCTCCTGCGAATAGGGCACCAGCGCCATGCCAACCAGCATGATCGGCAGCACCAGCTCCATCAGGTCGCGCGTCGGTTCTTCCAGCGCAGCCAGACCAAACAGGTGTGGCGTAATCCAGAATAGTAGCACCGCCAGCAGATACCCCATCATCAACAGATCATGCAGGCGTTGCCACTGCGACTGAAAGGCAAACACGCGCCCGCCCACCAGGGCAAACAGGCCGCTGATCCAGAATGCCAGCACCCACCAGCTCAGCCAGTACAGCGCCACCGCCGTACCCGCCATGATCAGCAGCGCGCTGCCCGGTGTCAGCCGGCTCTCGCCGCGCCACAAAGGCTGCCACAACAGAAACATGCCGACATGCGTAAGCAGCAGCGATTTCGCCCACAGCTCGCCCACCCCGCCCAACAGCGCCAGGTGCAGGGTGAGCAGCATGACAAATGACCACCAGCGACTGGAACGCTGCAGGCCCTGCAAACCATTTGTCGTCATTTCGTCACCATGCTGTCACAATTCCGTCACCCCCGCGCCTCACCCGGCCCACCCGCGCTCGCACAGCCCGCGCAAGCCGTTATTTATGCGCCTTGGCGGCTGGCACGACTATTGCTCATCAATTGAGCAGGCATGATAATGCGCAAGCTTTTTAACTGGAGATCAATATGAAGCAAAAACAATCCGGCTTTACTCTAATCGAAATTGCCATCGTGCTGGTGATTATCGGCCTGCTGCTGGGCGGCGTGCTGAAGGGCCAGGAGTTGATCAACAGTGCCAAGGTGAAAAACCTGGCCAACGACTTCCGCAACATCCCCGTCTATATCTACGGCTACCAGGACAAATTCCGCTCCCTGCCCGGTGATGACGCCACCGTAGGCACAGCCACAACTCACATTCCCAACGGCACAGCCTGCACCCCCGCAGCAACACCTCAGCATTGCGTGGTGGGCAATGGCCTGATCGATGGCCCATGGGATTCCACGACTGTAGCTGATGAGAGCTACGTGTTCTGGCAACACATCAGATTGGCCGGCCTGGCTGCCGGCACCACTGACACCACGCAACCCTTTGCCAGCTATTTGCCCACCAATGCAGCCGGCGGTTTCATTGGTATCCAGAGCAACGTGAACTTCACCACTATCACGAAGAAGGCAGATGGCAGCGCCAGCCCGATGACAGGCAGCTACATCATCTGCTCGCAGGGCATCCTCGGCAGATTTGCCGCGCAGCTCGATGTCACCATGGACGATGGCGACTCCAACACCGGCTCCATGAGAGTAGCTGACCCCGCCAACAACGGACAGTCGGTCACCACCGCTACCCTGAACGCCAACCCCGGCCAGGCTTACACCGTCTGCATGGGCGTCTAAAGTATCCCGGCGTGACAACTCAAGCCCGCTTCGGCGGGCTTTTTTGTTGCTGTTCAGCCTTCGCGCAGCCGCCGCTCCGCGTCCGTCAGCGCATCGGCCTGGCCCTGCAGCATCAGTACGTCGCCTGCTCGCAGCACGGTATCGGCCGTCGGCAGGCTGCGCCGCTCCTGATCGCGGCGCAACGCATTCACCTCCACGTGCAGGCCTGCCAGATCGAGCTCGCCCAGGGTCTTGCCCACCGCACCGCAATCCTGCCCCAGCAGCACGTTGCGGATGCGCGGCTGGTTGATATCAGCCACATCGGGCGCATCATTGGCCATGCGGAAATAACCGCTGAACACGCTGTAGCGGCGCGCGCGGTTTTCCTGGATGCGGCGGATGACGCGATTGAGCGGTACGCCGGACAGCAGCAGCGCCTGTGAGGCCAGCATCACGCTGCCTTCCAGCACCTCGGCCACGACCTCGGCCGCACCGGCCTTCTTGAGTATCTCCACCGAGCTGTCGTCGGTGGTGCGTACGATCACGGACAGGCCAGGGCGCACCGCGCGGACGTTGTGCAGGATCTTGAGCGCAGAGTGCAGGTCGGCATAGGTGACCACCAGCGCCCTGGCCCGCATCAGCCCGGCTGCCAGCAGCACTTCGCGCTTGCTGGCATCGCCGTACAGCACGGTGTCACCCTCCACCACGGCCTGGCGCACATTGCGCGAATCCAGTTCCAGTGCGACAAAGGAGATACCCTCCGCCTTGAGGAATTTGCCCAGCGACTGGCCGCTGCGGCCATAGCCGCACAGGATGATGTGTTCGTCGGCCTTCATGCTTTGCACCGCGATCTGGTGCATCTGCATGGCGCGCCCCATCCATTCCGCCGGCGACAGGCGGCGCACCACCCACTCGGCATGCTGGATCAGGAAGGGGGCCAGCAACATGGAGAGCAGCATGGCGGCCAGCACGATCTGCACCACGCCCTGCGGCAGCAAATTCGCGTCGAACGCCTCGGTCAACAGCACGAAACCGAACTCCCCGGCCTGCGCCAGCCCCATGCCGGTGCGGATGGCGATGCCCCAGTCCTTCTCGAACACGCGCACCAGCACGGCAATCAACGCCGCCTTGTACAGCAGCATGGCCAGCAGGGTGAGCAGCACCCAGCGCCATTCGGCCAGCATGACGCCGAGGTTGAGGCGCATGCCGATGGTAATGAAGAACAGGCCCAGCAACACGTCGCGGAAGGGCTTGATGTCGTCTTCCACCTGGTAGCGGTACTCGGTTTCGGCGATCAGCATGCCCGCCACAAAGGCGCCCAGCGCCATCGACAACCCGGCCAGCTCGGTGAAATAGGCCAGCCCCAGGGTGATCAGCAGCACGTTCAGCATGAACAGCTCGGAGGATTTCTGCTGTGCCACCACATGGAACCACGGCCGCATCATGCGCTGGCCGAACACCAGCAGCGCCAGCAGCACAACGCCGGCCTTCAGCATGCCGAGCGTCAGCGTTTTCGTCATCGCCTCGGGCGCACTGGCCAGCGCCGGAATGATGATCAGCAGCGGCACCACGGCAAGATCCTGGAACAGCAGCACGCCCATGATCTGCTGGCCGTGCGGCGCCGTCAGCTCGGCACGCTCGACCAGCATCTTGCTGACGATGGCGGTGGAAGACATGGCCAGGATGCCGCCCAGCGCCACGCCGGCGCGCCAGTCGTACCCGAACAGCAGCACCGCACCCGCCACGCCCAGCAGGGTGAGCCCGACCTGCGCACCGCCAAGGCCGAACACGGTGCGCTGCATGCTGCGCAATTTGGCCAGGCTGAACTCCAGCCCGATGCTGAACATCAGGAACACCACGCCGAATTCGCCCAGCTGGCGCGCCTGCGGGGTATCGGGAATCCAGCCCAGGGCGTGCGGCCCTATACCGATCCCCACCGCCAGGTAACCGAGCATGGCCGGCAAATTCCAGATGCGGCACAACACCACGACCAGTACGGCCAGGGTCAACAGGATCAGGACGAGCTGCAGGGAATTTTCCATCTATGACGATTGCGCAATAAAGTTTTCACTGGCCCGATAATGCCTCAACTTCGCCGTCTTGCAAAATTTGCCGGCAATTTCGCCGCGGGCCGCAGCACTGCTATAATTCGCCCATGAAAAAACACCTCACCGCCGCCCCCCACGCCCTGGCGCTGGCACGCGAAGTCATCCTCACCGAAGCCGCTGCGGTGCAAGCCCTCACGCAACGCATCGATGACAACTTCCTGCGCGCGCTCAACATCATCCTGTCCTGCGATGGACGGGTGATCGTCAGCGGCATGGGCAAGTCCGGCCACATCGCACGCAAGATTGCCGCCACCATGTCCAGCACCGGCACACCCGCCTATTTCGTGCACCCCGGCGAAGCCAGCCACGGCGACCTCGGCATGATCACCGCGCAGGACGTATTCATCGCCCTGTCCTACTCGGGCGAGAGCGACGAGCTGATGACCATCGTGCCGGTAATCAAGCGTCAGGGCGCCAAGCTGATCAGCCTCACCGGCAACCCCAACTCCAGCCTGGCGCGCGCCGCCGACGTGCATCTCAACGGCGCGGTGGACAAGGAAGCCTGCCCGATGGGCCTGGCGCCCACGGCCAGCACCACCGCCGCGCTTGCGCTGGGCGATGCGCTGGCCGTGGCGCTGCTCGATGCCAAGGGCTTCGGCGAAGAAGATTTTGCGCGCTCGCATCCCGGTGGCAGCCTGGGACGGCGCCTGCTCACCCATGTACGCGACATCATGCATACCGGCACCAAGGTACCCAGCGTGCCGGAAAACGCCACGCTGGCCGACGCCATCCTGGAGATGTCGCGCAAAGGACTGGGCATGACGGCGGTGGTGGACGGCAGCAACCACGTGCTGGGCATCTACACCGACGGCGATCTGCGCCGCACGCTGGAGAAGAAGCTGGATTTCGGCAGCACCCCGGTCAGCGCGGTCATGTCGCGCAAGCCGCAGTGCACCACAGCTGATGCACTGGCGGTGGAAGCGGTCAGCATCATGGAAGAACGCAAGATCAACCAGATGCTGGTCACCGACAACGACAACAAGCTGGTGGGCGCACTCAACATGCACGACCTGCTGCGCGCGAAGGTCATCTGAACGGTACCAACCAACACACCCGGGAACACTAAATGCTCGCGCAACAAATCCAAGCCATACGCCTGATCGCCTTTGATGTAGATGGCATCCTCACCGACGGCGGCCTGTACCTGTCCGACTCGGGAGAAGAATTCAAGCGCTTCAACTCGCTGGACGGCCACGGCCTCAAGATGCTCAAGGCCTCCGGCGTCGAGCTGGCCATCATCACCGGCCGCACTTCGCGCTGCGTCGAACTGCGCGCGCAGAATCTCGGCATCGCACACCTGTTCCAGGGCGTGGAGGACAAGCTGGCGGTGATGCAGGAGCTGCTGGCGCAGCTCAAGCTGGCGCCGCAGGCAGCCGCCTACATGGGCGACGACGTGGTGGACCTTCCGGTGATGCGCCGCGTCGGCCTCGCCATCACCGTGCCCAATGCGCCACAGGTCGTGCGCGACCACTCACACTACGTCAGCCAGCGCGATGGCGGCCACGGTGCGGTGCGCGAAGCCTGCGAACTGATCATGTCGGCCCAGGGCACGCTGGACCAGCAACTGGCACGCTACCTGAAATGAAAGAACGCCTGATATCGTGGGCCCCCCTGCTCCCCCTGCTGCTGCTGCTGGCTGCCACCTACTGGCTGAACAAGCAGGTAGAACCCGTCACGCCAGGCAGCAGCGCCAGCCTGCGCCACGACCCGGATTACATCATCAACAATTTCACTGCCACCACCCTCGACGAGCAGGGCAAACCCCGCTTCGTCATTTCGGCACAGAAGATGTGGCACTACCCGGATGACGACAGCACCCATCTGGACGTACCACAGCTGCTCAGCATGTCGCCCGGCTCGCCCCCCATGCGCACCTCGGCGCTGCGCGGCGAAATCTCCCGCAATGGGGACGAAGTCTTCCTGCGCGACGATGTAACCATCGTGCGCCCTGCCTCCGGCAAGCAGAGCACGCAGACCTTCACCACCGATTACCTGCACGCCACACCGGACAAGAACACGGCCGATACCGACCACCTGGTCACCCTGACCAATGCCAGCGCCACCATGCAGGCAGTTGGCATGGAACTCAACAATTCAACGCGCACGGTAAAACTGCTGTCGCGCGTGAGAAGCACCTATGAACCTGGCAAAAATTAAACTCTCCGGGCTGCTGTGCCTGCTGTTGCTGTGCCATGCGGCCAGCAGCCTGGCCGAACGCGCCGACCGCAGCAAGCCGCTGCACCTTGAAGCGAACAGTGTGTTTGTCGATGACACCAATCAGCTCAGCACCTTCGACGGCAATGTGCAGCTGGTGCAGGGCACCCTGTCGATCCAGGCCGACAGGATCGCGGTGAGCCAGGACAAGGACGGCTTCCAGCATTGCAGCGCCAGCGGCCACCTGGCGCACTTCCGCCAGAAGCGCGAGGGCGTGAACGAATACGTCGAGGCCTACGGCGAGCGCATCGAATACGACACGCGTTCGGAGATCATCGAATTCTTTGGCCAGGCGCGCATCCGCCGCGAAGGCGACGACGTGAGCGGCGAACACATCGTGTACAACACGCGCACCGAAGTATTCCAGGTGGACGGCTCGCACGACCAGAGCAAGACCGCACCCAGCGGCGGCCGCGTAACGGTGGTGATCCAGCCGAAGAGCAGCGCGCCCGAGAGCAATGCGGCCAGTGCCCCGCCTCCGGCCAGCCACAGCATCCCATCGACCCCATCCAGGCTAGCCCCATGAGCGAACTGCGCACTACCTCACTTAAGAAACGTTACCGCACCCGCACCGTGGTGCAGGATGTATCCCTGTCGGTCAGGAGCGGCGAAGTGGTCGGCTTGCTCGGCCCCAACGGCGCCGGCAAGACCACCAGCTTCTACATGATCGTGGGACTGGTGGCCGCCGATGGCGGCGACATCTTCATCGACGACAAGAATGTCACGCACTACCCCATCCATCGCCGCGCCCGACTGGGGCTGAGTTACCTGCCGCAGGAGGCATCCATCTTCCGCCGCCTCACCGTCACCGAGAACATCCAGGCGGTGCTTGAGCTGCAGGGCTACGTCAAGGAAGAGCTGAATGCGCGCCTGGAGGACCTGCTCAACGAACTGCACATCACCCACATCCGCAACAGCCAGGCAATCAGCCTGTCCGGCGGCGAACGCCGACGCGTCGAGATTGCCCGCGCGCTGGCCAGCAACCCGCGCTTCATCCTGCTGGACGAGCCGTTTGCCGGCGTTGACCCCATCGCCGTGCTGGACATCCAGAAGATCATCCGTTTCCTCAAGGAACGCGGCATCGGCGTGCTGATCACCGACCACAATGTGCGCGAAACGCTGGGCATCTGCGATCGCGCCTATATCATCAATGCCGGCACGGTCATGGCCGAGGGCAAGCCCGACGAAATCATCTATAATGAGGGCGTGAGGAAAGTATATCTGGGCGAGCACTTCAAACTATAACGCCGCAAAGGCCAGCGCCCGCCAGACACCCCAGGATGAAAGCAGCCCTACAACTCAGACAGTCTCAGCAGCTGACGCTCACGCCGCAGTTGCAGCAGGCCATCCGTCTGTTGCAGCTTTCCACATTTGAGATCACCCAGGAATCCGCCCGACTGCTGGACGAGAATCCCTTCCTCGAGCGCGAGGACGACGTCGTCACCAGTTTTTCCTCCGACTCGGCCGCGCCCACGCAGAGCGCCAGCGGCAGCGATGCGCCCGAGCGGGAATCCAGCGCAGACAGCACGGACAACTGGTCCGAGCCCACCTTCTCCTCATCTTCTGCCGGCGCCAGCGAGGACGACGATGACAGCTATCCCGAGATTGCCGCCGAACGCCCCACCCTGCGCGAACACCTGATCAGCCAGACCAGCCTTAGCGCGCTCGATCTGCGCGACAGGCAGCTGATCGGCCTGCTGATCGACGCGCTGGACGACAACGGCTATCTGGCGCAGCCCCTGGAAGAAATACTCGAACTGCTGCCACCCGAACTCGATGTCACGCTGGATGATCTGGAGACTGCACTGGTGCAGCTGCAGCATCTGGACGAACCCGGCATCGCCGCGCGCAACCTGAGCGAATGCCTGTCACTGCAGCTGCACGCCATGCCGGACGACACGCCCGGGCGCGAACTGGCGCTGCGTCTGGTAGCCAGTCACCTCGACCTGCTCGGCGCGCACGACTTCACCAAGCTGAAGAAGGCGCTGCGCTGCGACGACGCCGCGCTGCGCGTGGCGCAGGACCTGATCGTGCGCCTGCAGCCGCGTCCCGGCGCAGCCTTTGCCCAGCGCACGGCGGATTACGTGGTACCCGACGTGCTGGTGGAGCGCCACGGCGGCCTCTGGCGCGCGCGCCTCAATCCGGAGGCGATGCCGCGCCTGCGTGTCAACCAGCTGTACGCCAACATCCTGCAGCGCCGCGACGAACACAGCGCGCAGGAGCTGTCCGGCCAGCTGCAGGAGGCGCGCTGGTTCATCAAGAACCTGCAGCAGCGCTTCGACACCATCCTGCGCGTGTCGCAGGCCATCGTGGAACGGCAACACCAGTTCTTCGAACACGGCGACATCGCCATGCGTCCGCTGGTGCTGCGCGAGATCGCCGAGCAGCTGGAGCTGCACGAGTCCACCATCTCGCGCGTCACCAACCAGAAGTTCATGATGACGCCCGCCGGCGTGTATGAGCTGAAATATTTCTTTGGCAGCGGCCTGAGCACCGACAGCGGCGGATCGTGCTCCTCCACTGCCATCCGCGCGCTGATCAGGAAGCTGGTTGACGAGGAAGACCCCCGGCAACCACTCACCGACAGCCGCATGTCCGAGATCCTGGCACAGCAGGGCATCATCGTTGCCCGGCGTACCGTGGCAAAATACCGGGAACTGCTGAACATCCTCCCGGTGAATCTTCGTAAATCCCTCTAACCATAGGAGCAGGCCATGAACCTCAACCTCACCGGACGTCACCTCGAAATCACTCCCGCCATTCGTGATCATGTGCTGTCCAAGCTCGACAAGGTCAAGCGCCATTTCGACAACGTCATCGACATCAACGTGATCCTGTCGGTGGACAAGCTCAAGCAGCAGGCAGAGGCCAGTGTGCATGTGAGCGGCAAGACCATTTTTGCCGAAACCGAGGACAGCAGCCTGTACGTCGCCATCGACAACCTGATCGACTCGCTGGATCGCCAGATCCTGAAACATAAGGAGAAAAATAACGCGCGCCGGCACGATGACAGTGGCAAACAGGCCGCAGCGGAGTAAACTTCACCTGACCCGAGCGGCCGTGCGCCGCTCTTCATTTTTCATATGAAACAATGAACCAGATCAGCAAACTTCTGACCCAGGACAACATCCTGCTGGATGCAGAATCAACCAGCAAAAAGCGCGTGTTCGAGCGGGTAGGACTGTTATTCGAGAATTCCCAGAAGATAGGGCGCAGCCAGGTGTTCGACAGCCTGTTTGCGCGCGAAAGGCTGGGCTCCACCGGACTGGGCCAGGGCGTGGCGATTCCGCATGGCCGCGTGAAGGGCCTGCGCGATGGCGTCGCTGCCTTCGTCAAGACCCAGAACCCGATTCCCTTTGATTCACCCGACGGGCTGCCGGTCAACCTGATCTTCGTGCTGCTGGTGCCGGAACGCGCCACCGACCTGCACCTGCAACTGCTCGCCGAGCTGGCGCAGATGTTCAGCAACAAGGCGTTCCGCGAACAGCTGCAGAACAGCAATGACCCGGCCGAGATCCATCAACTGTTCAGCAACTGGAAGGCTGACTGATCATGGCCCAGGTCAACATCAGGCAGATCTTCGAAGACAAGCAGGAACGCCTGGCCCTGACCTGGGTGGCTGGCGCCAGCGGCGCCGACCGTTTCCTCGACAGCGATGAGGTGAACGCGTCCAATCGCGGCCTGGTCGGCCACCTCAACCTGATCCACCCCAACTGGGTGCAGGTGCTGAGCAGCATCGAGATCGATTACGTATGCAACCTGCCGACGGAGCAGCGGGAGGCTGCGCTGCAGCAGATGGAGCGCGGCGGCTCGCTGTGCATCATCGTGGCGGGCACCGACCGCATCCCGCCGGCGCTGATCGACTACGCCAACCGCACGCAGACGCCGCTGTTCAGCTCGCCGCAGGGCAGCGTGCACCTTATGTGGCTGGTGCGCCATTACATCACCAAGGCCCTGGCCGAATCCACCACCCGCCACGGCGTGTTCCTCGACGTGCTCGGCGTGGGCGTGCTCATCACCGGCGACAGCGGTGTGGGCAAGAGCGAACTGGGGCTGGAGCTGATCACGCGCGGCAACGGCCTGGTGGCGGACGACGTGACCGAGCTGTTCCGCATCTCGCCGGAAACGCTGGAAGGGCGCTGCCCCGAGCTGCTGCGCGACTTCCTCGAAGTGCGCGGCCTGGGCATGCTCAACATCCGCACCATGTTTGGCGAAACCGCCGTGCGCCGCAAGAAGAGCCTGAAGCTGATCGTGCACCTGCACCGCCCGCCCGGCGGTGACATGTCGCACATGGAACGCCTGCCGCTGAACGCGAGCCACCAGGAAATCCTCGGCATCAAGATCCGCACCGTCAGCATCCCGGTGATGGCCGGCCGCAACCTGGCGGTGCTGGTGGAAGCCGCCGCGCGCAACTTCGTGCTGCAGCAGCGCGGCATCGACAGCATGCAGGAATTCATGCAGCGCCACGACCAGCACATGCAGGAACAATAACCCCATGCAACTCTTCCTCATCAGCGGCATGTCCGGCTCCGGCAAGAGCGTGGCGCTCAAGGTGCTGGAAGACAGCGGTTTCTACTGCGTGGACAACCTTCCCGCCGATCTGCTGCCATCACTGATCGACAACCTGCGCGGCAGCGGCTATTCGCGCACTGCGGTAAGCATCGACGTGCGCAGCGGCAACAGCGTGCAACTGTTGCCACAGCACATCGAACAGCTCAGGCAGCGCGGCATCGATGTGCACCTGCTGTTTCTCGATGCACAGAGCGACACCCTGGTGAAGCGTTTCTCCGAGACGCGCCGCCGCCATCCGCTCAGCGACGACCAGCTGACCCTGACCGAATGCGTGCAACGCGAACGCGAGCTGCTCGCCGGTATCGCCCGCATCGGCCACCGCATCGACACCAGTGACCTGCGCGCCAACGCGCTGCAGTCGTGGATCAAGGATTTCATCCGCGTCGATCGCGCACATCTGACCTTGCTGTTCCAGTCGTTCGGCTTCAAGCACGGCATCCCGCTCGATGCGGACCTGGTGTTCGATGTGCGCTGCCTGCCCAACCCGCATTACGATCCGGTGCTGCGTCCGCTCACCGGCTGCGATGCGCCGGTGATCGAATTCCTCGAGAACACCGAGTCAGTGCAGAAAATGTACAACGACATCCGCACTTTCGTCAGCGACTGGCTGCCCTGCTACATCGCCGACAACCGCAGCTACCTCACCGTGGCCATAGGCTGCACCGGCGGCCAGCATCGCTCGGTGTACTTCGCCGAAAAGCTGGCGCGTCACTTCGAATCGCAGCAGCAGGTGCTGCTGCGCCACCGCGAACTGTCCGCCGCATAAGTCATGCGCAACGCACTGCTCTCCCTCAAACCCGGCGACTGGCTGGTGCTGCTGGCGGGCTGCGTCTTTACCGCATGGCTGACGCACAGCGTGTGGCATGGCGGCGCAGCCGACACCGCCATCATCCGCAGCGGCGGCAAGATCTTCCGCGAAGTGCCGTTGTCGCGCGACGCACTGATCGAGGTGCCCGGCCCGCTCGGCATAAGCCAGGTCGCCATCCAGCATGCCCAGGCACGCATCGCCTCCGACCCCAGCCCGCGCCAGTACTGCGTGCACCAGGGCTGGCTCAAGCAGGCCGGCGAAATCGCCATCTGCCTGCCCAACCAGGTCAGCGTCGAACTCAGCGGCAGGACCAAGCGCTATGACAGTCTCAACTACTAGCCCGCCAGAAGAAGGCAAGCCCACCACCCTGCGGCTCGCGGCCACCGCCGAGGACCACCACATCGCGCGCATGGCGGCGCTCGCCCTGGGGCTGTCGGTGCTGGAAGCGGCGATTCCCTCGCCCATCCCCGGGGTCAAGCCAGGCCTGGCGAATATCGTCACCCTGGTCGTGCTGCAGCGCTACGGCTGGCAGAGTGCGGCGTGGGTGTCGCTGCTGCGCGTGCTGGCAGGCAGCCTGCTCTTCGGCAGTTTCCTCGCCCCCGGCTTCTTCCTCAGCCTGTCCGGCGCCGTGTGCAGCCTGGCTGTGCTCGCGGTGAGCCAGCACTTGCCGGCGCGCTGGTTCGGCACCGTCAGCCACAGCGTGCTGGCCGCGTTCGCCCATATCGCCGGCCAGATGGTGGTGGTGTACCTGTGGCTGATTCCCCACGCCGGCATCGCCTACCTGCTGCCGGTGTTCGCTGCCGCTGCGCTGGTGTTTGGCACGGTGAACGGCTTGATTGCGGCGCGTTTCATGGACGCTCAAAATCAACTGCGTCCGCAGATTACGCAGCTTTGAGATTAAGAGCCCCCTGAATCTGCGTTCATCTGCGTAATCTGCGGATGGGCTGTTTTTGCAGCATAATGAACCATCACCAACGGCATACATCGCTCATGAAAACCATCACCCTCGCCTTCACCGGTGCCTCCGGCATGCCCTACGGCATGCGCCTGCTCGAATGCCTGCTGCAAAGCGGCGTGCGCGTGCAACTGGTGTATTCGCAGGCCGCGCAGATCGTGGCCAAGCAGGAAATGGATTTCGTG
>DATDDN010000160.1:0-5721 GCA_036523795.1 Gallionellaceae bacterium
CTCGATTCCGAAACAGCGCATACCCCCTCTCCCTTGCAGGGAGAGGGCAGGGGAGAGGGTAGAAATGCGGCGTGCCCATCCACATCTTGACCTTCCGCTAGCTGAAAGCGGGGTGGCCGGATCAGGCCGCTTTCCGGGCGCCCATATGGGGTGACGCGAACGGCCCAAAACCCGTAAAATGGCGACTTTCGCAAATCACCCGGCCGTTGCAATGCTTACTTTTCAGCAAATCATCCTCAATCTGCAGAATTTCTGGGACAAGCAGGGCTGTGCGCTGCTGCAGCCTTATGACATCGAGGTGGGCGCAGGCACCTTCCACACCGCCACTTTCCTGCGTGCCATCGGCCCGGAGCCATGGCGCGCCGCCTATGTGCAGCCTTCGCGCCGCCCCAAGGACGGCCGTTACGGCGAGAACCCAAACCGTTTGCAGCATTATTACCAGTATCAGGTGGTGCTGAAGCCTTCTCCGGACAACATCCAGGAGCTGTATCTGGACAGCCTGCGCGAGCTGGGCATCAACACCGCCGAGCACGACATCCGCTTTGTCGAGGACGACTGGGAATCGCCCACGCTGGGCGCCTGGGGGCTGGGCTGGGAGGTGTGGCTGGACGGCATGGAGGTGACGCAGTTCACCTATTTCCAGGAAGTGGGCTCGCTCACCTGCAAGCCGGTGCTGGGCGAGATCACCTACGGCCTGGAGCGCCTGGCCATGTACCTGCAGGGTGTGGACAGCGTATACGACCTGGTGTGGGCGAAGAAGGGTGACCAGATCGTGACCTACGGCGACGTGTTCCACCAGAACGAGGTGGAGCAGTCGCGCTACAACTTCGAGCACTCCAACGTGGAGATGCTGTTCCGCCACTTCAACGAATACGAAGGCGAGGCCAAGCGCCTGATCGAGGCGCAGCTGGTGCTGCCGGGCTTCGAGATGGTGATGAAGTGCTCGCACAGCTTCAACCTGCTGGACGCGCGCGGCGCCATTTCGGTGACCGAGCGCGCCGGCTACATAGGCCGCGTGCGCGCGCTGGCGCGCGCCGTGGCGCAGGCCTATTACGAGTCGCGCGAGAAACTGGGCTTCCCCATGTGCAGGGTGAATGGGGAGAGCAAGGTGCAGGCGCTGTCACGCTCCGTGGCGGAGAAATTCCAGGCCGCATACGGCAACAAAACATCCTCCGCCAAGGGGGAGAAATAACATGGGTCAGGATGTGATGAAACAGACGTTGCTGGTCGAACTGCTGACCGAGGAATTGCCACCCAAGGCGCTGGAGCGCATGTCCATCGCCTTTGCCGATGACGTGTTTGCCGCGCTGGCGGAGCAGGGGCTGATTGGCGGGGACAGCGTGATGGTGCGTTATGCCACGCCGCGCCGCCTGGCCTTTACCATCAGCAAGGTGCTGGCGCAGCAACCGGATCGCACCATCGAGCGCAAGGGTCCTGCCGTGGCGACGGGTGTGGATGCAGAGGGCAAACCGACCAAGGCGCTGGAAGGCTTTTTGCGCTCGGCCGGGGTGAGCTTCGAGCAGCTGAGCAAGGTGAATGACGGCAAGGCCGATTATTTCGTGGCCAGGGTGGAGCAGAAGGGCCGCGCGCTGGACGACTACCTGCCGGAGATGGTTGCGCAGGCGCTCAAGAAATTGCCGATTCCGAAGATGATGCGCTGGGGCGATACCGAGCACCAGTTCGTGCGCCCGGTGAAGGCGCTGGTGATGCTGCACGGCGAACGCGTGATCCTGGGCGAGGTGCTCGGGCAGAGCAGCGGCAACGTGACACGCGGCCACCGCTTCATGTCGAATGGGCCGATCACGCTGCACCATGCCGACAGCTACCCGGACATCATGGAGAGCGCCGGTTGCGTGGTGCCGGGTTATGTCCGCCGCCGCGAGACCATCGCGCGCCAGCTGGACCAGGCCGCCGACAAGCTGCGCGCGATCTGGATCGGCCACAGCGCACAGCAGTCGATGAAGGAGCTGCTGACCATGTCCAACGCCGAACGCTCGGTGCTTTCCACGCTGCTGGACGAGGTGACCGCGCTGGTGGAGTGGCCGGTGGTGTATGTGGGCGAGTTCGAACCCGAGTTCCTCGAAGTGCCGCAGGAGTGCCTGATCCTCACCATGCAGCAGAACCAGAAATACTTCCCGCTGCTGGATGCGCGCGGCAAGCTGCTGAACAAGTTCCTAATCGTGTCCAACATGAAGGTGGACGATCCCTCGCACATCGTCGGCGGCAACCAGCGCGTGGTGCGTCCGCGCCTGTCCGATGCGCGCTTCTTCTTCAACCAGGATCGCAAGCAGAAGCTGGAGTCGCGCGTGGGCAAGCTGGGCGACGTGGTCTACCACAACAAGCTGGGCAGCCAGCTGCAGCGCGTGGAGCGCATCACCACCCTGGCCGGCACCATTGCGCGCCTGCTCAATGCAGACAAGGCGCAGGCCGAGCTGGTGGCGCGCCTGTGCAAGGCTGACCTGCTCACCGATATGGTGGGCGAGTTCCCCGAGCTGCAGGGCGTGATGGGCAGCTACTACGCGCTGCACGACGGCGAGAAACCGGCGGTGGCCGAGGCGATCGAGGCGCACTACCGTCCGCGCTTTGCCGGCGATGCCCTGCCGCAGGGCGCACTGGCCTGCAGTGTGGCGCTGGCCGACAAGTTGGAAACCGTACTCGGTATCTACGGCATCGGCCAGGTGCCCACCGGCGACAAGGACCCGTTCGGTCTGCGCCGCCAGGCACTGGGCATCCTGCGCATCCTGATCGAGACGCCGCTCAACCTGCCGCTGCCGGCGCTGCTCAAGACTGCCGCGGACAACTTCCCCGCCGGCATGCTGAGTGCCACCGTGGCGCTGGATGTGGAAGGCTTCATGCACGACCGCCTGCGCAGCTACCTGCGCGACCGCGGCTTCGAGGCGACGCATATCGAGGCCGTGCTGCACCAGGTGGGCGGCCGCCTGCACGAGATCATGCCGCGTCTGGAAGGCGTGCGCGCATTCGCCGCGCTGGAAGCGTCGAAGGACCTGTCTGCCGCCAACAAGCGCGTGCGCAACATCATGCGCAAGAACCAGGAAGAGCTGGGCGCTGCCATACAGAACGCGGTGGTCAATCCGAAACTGCTGGTGGAGGAGGCCGAGCGCAACCTGTATCAGTCCATGGTGGACATCGCCCCGTTTGCGAAGAGCTACCTCGCCCGCGGCGAATACGGCCAGAACCTGAAGGCGCTGGTGACGCTGAAGCCCTTCATCGACGACTTCTTCACCCAGGTAATGGTGATGGCCGACGACAAGGCGCTGCGCCTAAACCGCGCCGCCCTGCTGCAGCAACTGGGCACACTGATGAACCAGGTGGCGGATATTTCCAAGCTGGCGGTTTAAATGAAGCTGATCATTCTCGACCGCGACGGCGTCATCAACTACGACTCGGACCAGTTCATCAAGAGCCCGGAAGAATGGAAGCCGCTGCCCGGCAGCCTGGAGGCGATTGCGCGCCTGTGCCAGGCCGGTTACCGGGTGGTGGTGGCGACCAACCAGTCCGGTGTGGCGCGCGGCCTGTTCGACATGCCCACGCTCAACGCCATCCACGACAAGATGCACAAGGCCTGCGCGCAGGCGGGGGGGCGCATCGACGCGGTGTTTTTCTGCCCGCATGCGGCCGACACCAACTGCAACTGCCGCAAGCCGAAGAGCGGCATGATCGAGGAGATCGCCGAGCGCTATAACGTCAACCTGAAGGGCGTGCCTTCGGTGGGTGATTCGCTGCGCGACCTGGAAGCCTCGGCCCGCCTGGGTGCGCAGCCCATACTGGTGCTGACCGGCAAGGGCATCAAGACGCAGGCCAAGGGCGGCCTGCCTGAAGGTACGCTCGTCTATCCCGACCTGGCCGCGGCGGTGGCGACGCTGGTTTGATGGTTGGGTCCGCAGATTGCTGAACCAAGCGCCGCCGTTGCCCTGCGCGTAGCTGGCATGGCCAGCGGAGTCGAAGGTAGGCATCACCCTTCGACTCCGCTGCGCTACGCTCAGGGCGAACGGGGAGGTAGGCGTTGCGCAACCAAGCGGCAGACAAAAAGTTCTTAAGGTTTGAAACATGATCTATCTACGCTCGCTGATACTCCTGCTGTTGCAGCTCATTATCACTCCGGTCTTTGCACTGATCGCCATCCTGGCTTTCCCACTCCATCCGCTTACGCGTTATCGCCTGATCTCCGGCTGGGCGTTGAGCATGATGTGGCTGCTGCGCGTGGTGTGCGGTATCCGCATGGAGGTGAAGGGGGCGGAGAATATCCCGACCCAGCCGGCCATCCTGCTGTGCAAGCACCAGTCGGCGTGGGAGACCATCGCCCTGCAGAAGGTGTTCCCGCCGCAGGTGTGGGTGCTCAAGCGCGAGCTGTTGTGGATCCCTTTTTTTGGCTGGGGCCTGGCGATGACCAGCCCGATCGCGATCAAGCGCAGCGACGGCAAGGCGGCGATGAAGCAGCTGCTCAAGCAGGGCAAGGAACGCCTGCATGACGGCTTCTGCGTGGTGATCTTCCCCGAGGGCACGCGCATCCCTTACGGCAAGCGCGGCAAGTACAAGATCGGCGGTGCGCTGCTGGGCGCATCCTCCGGTGTGCCTGTGGTGCCCATCGCCCACAACGCCGGCCGCCTGTGGGGCCGCAACGCCTTCCTCAAGCGCCCCGGCGTGATCACCATGAGCATAGGCAAACCCATCAACCCTGCCGGCCTCAAGGCGGACGAGATCAACCACATCGCGGAAGAGTGGATCGAAGCCGAAATCGCGCGCATGGACAAGACGGCGGGCTGATGCTGAACAAGCTGCAAAGACTGACAACCTCACCGCCGGCTGTCGAACAGCGCAGCATCGAACTTGCCGGCAAGCTCATTCCCTACACCCTCAAGCGCAGCCCCAACCGCCGCAGCATCGGCCTGCGCATCGATGACGCCGGCCTCACCGTGAGCATGCCGCTGCGTGCCTCGGAGAAGTGGTTGCACAGCGTGCTGCAGGAAAAGGCCGGCTGGGTGGTGGACAAGCTGGCGAACTGGCAGAGCCGCAAGGCGCCGGTGCAGAAGTGGGAGGACGGCGAAACCGTGCTGTTCCGCGGCGAGCAGTTCACCCTGCGCATCGTGTCCGGCCTGGTGCGCGCGGCGCCACAGCTGACTGAGACCGAGCTGATCATTCCCGTCTACGACACGGCCAACGAGCGGGTGATCGTGCGCAAGATCCTGCAGTGGTACAAGCGTGAAGCCGAGCAGGTGTTCCGCGAATGCGTGGACCACTTCGCCCCGCTGATGAACGTCACCCCCAGCGCCCTCAAACTCTCCTCCGCCCGCACCCAATGGGGCAGCTGCACCGCACAGGGCGTGGTGCGCCTCAACTGGCAGCTGGTTACCATGCCGCTGCATCTGATCGACTATGTGGTGGTGCACGAGCTGGCGCACCTGAAAGAGATGAATCACTCGCCGGCGTTCTGGGCGGTGGTGGAGGGGGCGTGTCCGGAGTATTCGAAGTGTCGGGCGGAGTTGAGGAAGTGGAGTCCGATAGCAGAATAGGGGGTGAGGTTGGTTTGGGGCATCAAGATCAACATCAACTTCGTCGGGGGCAGCCCGACAGCTGGTTACTTTCTTTGTCCGGCCAAAGAAAGTAACCAAAGAAACGCCGCCCCGATCCGCCACCCCTTGCGGGGTTCCCTGCGTTGCTCGGCAGGTCAGGCGGCTGCGGAACTCGCACGATCCGCTACGC
>DATDDN010000161.1:0-2487 GCA_036523795.1 Gallionellaceae bacterium
AAGGACTCTTTCTTCTGGTACGAGATCAAAAGCAAGGACATCAGCGGCTGGGTGTATGGAAAGTTCCTGGCCACCAACCCGGGCAAGTGGGATGTGGACACCTACGACGCTCCCGGTGACATGCAGTGGCTTTACAATCGCTTTGGCGAAAGCACCTGGTATGACGAGCAGAAGATGAATATGCACTCGTTTTCCATGGATGATTATCGCAACCTGATGCGCGCAGCAGAAATCGGCAACGAGCGTGCCTGGGTCGCCCTCAAGCTCACCATTCTGAAGCACCTGGCAGAGAATCCTTACGACGCCAACTACGCCTACCTGAAAACCCGTCTCTATTCGCCCGAATTCATGAAGCGCATCCTGCCGCAAAGCTATGGCGGCGATTACTTCAGCCTGGTGCCTTACTCGCGTGAACTGGTGGTGGAGGCCGTGTCTCAGAACGTGGGCTTTGCCTCAACGATGCCCGATGAGTTCTGGAAGGATCAGGGCATCGTCATGTTGATACTGAGCCAGCCGGGCGGCTGCGATTACGCAAATGCTGCTGGCACCAGGATGAACGCCTCCAGTCCGGAAGTGAAGTCGCTGCTCAAGCGCTGCCAGAAACGGCGCTGATGCCGCACTGTCGCTGAATTCAGAGGATCTGCAGCTTGTCATCGCCCTCCCCTCGCATCGTGGTAATGGCCGCTCGCGGACGCGACAGCTTCTCGCCGGCGCAATTGGACGCCCTGGAAGGAGCCGGGCGACTGGAGGTGCATACCGTCACGCAACGCCTCTCCGCCGAGGAAATGCTCGCGCTGTGCCGTCCGGCCCAGATTATCGGCTTTACCAGACGTGCCACGCTTGATTTCAATTCCACCGTCATTGATCAGCTCCCCGGATTGCGAGGAGTGGCAGTCTACGCAACCGGTTATGACTGGCTCGATACGGATGAGCTGGAGCGGCGCAGCATAAGGCTTGCCTTGTTGCCCGACTACTCTACCCAGAGCGTCGCCGAACACACATTGTGCCTGATGCTGAGTATGAGCCGCCGGCTGCATTTAAGTGATCGCGTAGCGCGTAACGAACTTCCCCGGAGTGTCTCCCTGCGCGGCTTCGAATTGTGTGGCAAGACGCTCGGCATCATTGGCCTGGGGAATATAGGCCGCGCAGTCGCGCGACTGTCCCAGGCTTTCGGCATGCGCATCCTGGCCAGCGATGTGGCGCCGCAGCAACCTGTGCCTGGTGTGGAGATGGTGGCACAGGCACGGCTGTTGTCGCAGTCGGACATCGTAGTCCTGGCCTGCAATCTGTGGCGTGGCTCGGGCTCGGTCATGGGTCCGGCTGAACTCACAGCCATGAAGCCCGGCGCATTGTTGATCAACCCTGCGCGTAGCGCACTGGTCAACAACGATGCTGTTGTTCAGGCGATCCGGCAAAAGCATTTGCGCGGTTACGCGGTAGACGATACGGCATTTTGCCAGGCGCAACTCGAACTCGTCGAACATGGTCGTATCCTGCAATCGGCGCACACCGCGTGGTACTCCGATGAAGCCATGGCTCGCGGAACACAAGCCTGGGTAGACGCACTCGTCGGCTTGGCGCATGATATTCAAAATGAGCGCAGTGCCTCGAGTGTCAGAGAACATGCAGCTGCATGCTCGCTATCTGACGCCTAGTGCGTGCCAGTTATTTTGGGAAGCATGAATGGACGTGACAGCACATAAGCGGTTTCTTGTTCTCGGTTGTGGCGGTTCCGGAAAATCCACTTATTCACGCAGGCTGGCTGCAGCCACCGGGCTTGATCTTGTTCACCTCGATTCCTGTTACTGGAAGCCCGGCTGGAACCACACGCCAGCGGCTGAATGGGAAGAGACAGTACAGAATTTGATCATGCAGGAGAGCTGGATCATAGATGGCAGCTACTACGGCACGCTGGACATGCGTCTTCAGCAGGCAGACGCCGTGATATTTTTCGATTTGCCGCGCCTTGTCTGTATCTGGCGCGTTATCAAGCGGCGCCTCCAGAACATCGGCGGCAGCAACCGCTTGGGCATGCCTGCTGGCTGCCCTGAACGAATTTACTGGAAGTTTCTGAAATGGGTTTGGCGTTACCGCGAAAGCAACCGGCCCCAGGTGATGGACAAGCTCAGGCAGTTTTCCGAGCGTGGTAAAGTGTACGTCATCACCAGCGATCATCAGGCGGAAAAACTGCTGCATGAGTTGAAGCGTTAACGGCCACGCGCCCTGCTTGCGCAGCCGGCATCAGGACGGGTGAGATGTTTGATTCTGTTTTCCAAACTGTAATTTACACTTAGCGAGATATATTGTGTCCAGCTGGGGCTGCCCCCATGAGATCGACGGCAAATGCCAGCGCGTGCTCAACCGGCCGTGCGACATCGGCATGAAAGGCTGCGTGTTGTTCGGCCGCTTCAAGTTTGCGGATGCCAGCAAGAACCGACCAGCCAAGCCGCCCACCCCACCCGACGCTACCACCCCTGAAGCAGACGA
>DATDDN010000162.1:0-22930 GCA_036523795.1 Gallionellaceae bacterium
CGATGACACCGCGCAGTGACGATGTGCAGGCGCTCTACGCCGATGAGTCACTCATCGTCGTCGACAAGCCCGAGGGGATGCTCGCCGTGCCCGGACGCGGCCCCGACAAACAGGACTGCCTGTCGGCCCGCGTGCAGCAGCAGTTTGGCGATGCGCTGGTGGTGCACCGGCTCGACATGTCCACTTCCGGCCTGATGCTGTTTGCCCGCGGAGCCGCGATGCAGCGCAAGCTGTCGCACCTGTTTCACGAGCGGCTTGTGCACAAGCGCTATCTGGCCGTGGTGTCCGGCCTTCCTGCCTCGGCCAGTGGCGAAATCAACCTGCCCATCGCAGCGGACTGGCCCAATCGCCCGCTGCGCAAGATCGACGCAGCGAATGGGCAACCTTCGCTGACCCGCTACCGCGTGTTGGCACACGAGGCACAGGGAACTCGCGTCGAGCTGGAGCCCGTCACCGGGCGCACCCACCAGTTGCGCGTGCACCTGGCGGCGATCGGCCACCCCATCCTGGGCGACTCGCTGTATGGCGACGCGGCCAGTGCGCCGCGCCTGTTGCTGCATGCGTGCACGCTGGGTTTTGTGCATCCGGGCAGCGGCATCGCATTGCAGTTTGCCAGTCCAGCCCCATTTTAGTGACGTGTAGCAGCTTGTTTGGTACGCACTCCGGGAACGATGCGGCGAAATGCCTGTCATTTGCGGGGGAACGAAGCACCCGGTAAAAGCCCGTGGCCATGGGCTCTTTGCTATACTCTCGCCCTGTTTGTTCAACCCGCATTACCAGAGGAATACATGAAACGAATCCTGTTGCTGCTCGCCGTCACCTTCACCTGCTTTGCCCTGCTCACCAATACCGCTGAAGCCCGGCGCTTTGGCGGCGGTAGCAGCATCGGCAAGCAGCGCACCATGAGCCCACAGGCCACGCAGAAAGCTCCTGCTGCGGCGCCGGCACCCACCACAGCGCCTAACACCACCACCCCTGCGGCCACACCAGCCCCGCAAACCGGCAACAAGTGGCTGGGCCCTCTGGCCGGCCTGGCCATCGGCGCCGGCCTCGGTGCCCTGTTCATGGGCGGCGGTGCGGGTGGCATGGGCGGCGCGCTTGGTGGCATGCTGATGATCGTGGCGCTGGTGGTTGGCGTGATGCTGCTGATCTCGCTGTTTGCCCGCAAGCAGCAGCCGGCGATGCAGTATGCCGGCCATGGCAACGCCGCCGACCAGCCCGAACCGCAGTCCCACGCGCCTTCCTCTGCGCCCGCAGGCACACCGCTGACCGCCGCCAGCATCCCCGCCGATTTCCCGCTGGAAGCGTTCCTGCGCAGTGCCAAGATGTCGTTCATCCGCCTGCAGGCCGCCAATGACCGCAAGGACCTGAACGATGTGCGCGAATACACCACGCCGGAAATGTATGCGGAGGTGTCCATGCAATTCTCCGAGCGCGGCAATGCGCCGCAAACCACCGAAGTGGTGAACGTGAACGCCGAAGTGCTGGAAGTAGTGACCGAGAACGACCACGCCATCGCCAGCGTGCGCATGACCGGCCAGCTGCGCGAGAACAACGGCCCCGCCGAAAGCTTCGACGAAATCTGGCACGTGCAGAAGAACCTGAAAGACAGCAAGTCCGTCTGGTTGCTGGCAGGTATCCAGCAGATCAACTGATCGTGTTGCAGCTCTCCGCCTCCGCCCTCAACCACCTGCTCGCCCAGAATGTGTGGGCGCTGCAGCGGTTGGCACGGTTTGCCGGCAAGACGGCGCGATTCAATGTCGCGCCGTTTTCTTTTGCCTGGACCATACAGTCAGACGGTCTGCTGGCAAATGCTGCACCCGGCGCCAGCGCGGACGTGACCTGCAACGTTGCGCCCAGCCTGCTGCCGCGCCTCGCACTCAAGGACGAGGCGGCGTTCACGCAAATCGAGACGACCGGCGACGCCGCCCTGCTCACCGAAATCTTTTACCTCAGCCGCCACCTGCGCTGGGATGCGGCCGAGGACCTGAGCCACATCACCGGCGACGTTGCGGCCGAGCGCCTGGTGCAGCTGGCGCGCGCCAAGCAGCAGCAGGTGCGCGACACCACGCTCAACCTGTCGCAGGCGCTGGCCGAATACTGGACCGAAGAAAGCCCGCTGCTGGCCAAGCCCACGCAGGTGAGCGACTTCATCAGTCAGGTGGACCAGCTGCGCGATGACGTGGCCCGCCTGGAACAACGCCTAAACCGATTAACCAAAAAGTGAACTCATGCTGCGCCTGCTCCGCCTGACCAAAATCATTTTCGTCGTACTGCGCTTCGGCCTGGATGAGTTCCTCCTCGCCCATGAACGCACGCGCTGGATGCACCTGCCGCTGCGGGTGGTCTTCTTCATTCGCACCCACACCAGCGAGCCGCGCGCCGTGCGCCTGCGCCTCGCGCTGGAAAGCCTGGGACCGCTGTTCGTCAAGTTCGGCCAGATGCTCTCCACCCGGCGCGATCTGATCCCCACCGACATCGCCGACGAGCTGGCCAGGCTGCAGGACCGGGTGCCGCCGTTCCCTTCCGACCAGGCGGTGGCGCTTCTGGAGCAGGCCTACCAGAAGAAGCTAGGCGATGTGTTCCTCAGTTTTGATGCCACGCCGGTGGCCAGCGCCTCGGTGGCTCAGGTGCACTTCGCCGTGCTGCCGGACGGGCGCGAAGTCGCGGTGAAGATCCTGCGCCCCGACATCGAGCGCACCATCAAGCACGACATCGCCCTGCTCGACGTGGCCGCCGGCCAGCTGGAGCGCTGGTGGGAAGACGGCAAGCGCCTCAAGCCCAGGCTGGTGGTGGCGGAATTCGAGAAGCACCTGAACGACGAGCTGGACCTGATGCGCGAAGCCGCCAATGCCAGCGAGCTCAAGCGCAACTTCGCCAACTCCGGCCTGCTGATCGTGCCGGAGATGTACTGGGACTGGTGCAGCGACAATGTGATGGTGATGGAGCGCATGAGCGGCATCCCCATCAGCCAGATCGATGCGCTGCGCGCCGCCAACATCAACCTCAAGCAGCTGGCTTCCAACGGCGTGGAGATCTTCTATACGCAGGTGTTCCGTGACGGCTTCTTCCATGCCGACATGCACCCCGGCAACGTCATGGTGGCTCCGGATGGGCGCTACATCGCGCTCGACTTCGGCATCATGGGCACGCTGACCGATCAGGACAAACACTTTCTCGCGCAGAACTTCATCGCCTTCTTCCGCCGCGACTACAAGCGCGTGGCCGAGGTACATATCGAGTCCGGCTGGGCACCCGCTGAGACGCGCGTCGACGAGCTGGAAGCCGCCATCCGCGCCGTGTGCGAGCCGATCTTCGACAAGCCGCTGCGCCAGGTTTCCTTCGGCCGCGTGCTGCTGCGCCTGTTCCAGACCTCGCGCCGCTTCGGTATCGAGGTGCAGCCGCAGCTGGTGCTGTTGCAGAAGACCCTCCTCAACATCGAAGGCCTTGGCCTGCAGCTGGACCCCGACCTGGACCTGTGGAAGACCGCCAAGCCCTGGCTGGAACGCTGGATGAACGAGCAGGTGGGCTGGCGCGGCTTCCTCAAGGCGCTCAAATACGAGGCACCCAACTTCGCCTCCATCCTGCCGCAGCTGCCGCGCCTGATCCACCAGCAATTGACTTCACACGACCCGGAGAGGATCGAGGCAGCGTTCAGGTTGTTGCTTGAGCAGCAGGCCCAGCGCAATCGCCTGATGCTGGCAGGCCTGGGATTGCTCGGCATGGTGCTGGCGGTGGGGATATTCATTGCGGTGAAGCTGGCTGCGTGAGCGGCCTGTGGTGCGCTCACTGTAAGACGTAGCGCTTCATGGCTTTGGGAGTATGGGAATGCTTGAATTGACCACCGTTGTGAGAGAAGTGTCAGAACTCTTACATAAACTGACCGTCAGATCATGAAATACCTGATTGGCGTGTTCGTATTGATGCTCTTGGTATTCGTGGCCTCCGCGGAATCAAACATATGGCCACCCAACTATGTCATCGAGCAGTACATCAGGTGGAATACTCCTTTGGGATCTAGCGCAGATGACGTTAGAAAGTTTATTGCCAAAAAGCAGTATAAGATTGATTACGAAATAAGTGAGCCCTTTGATCAGGATCACCGCTTGGATAAACAGGGTGATAAGTATTTAAGGCTACATGCATATTCTTATCGATTTGTACTCGACCAAGATGTTCAGGTTGTATGGGTTTTTGAGAAAAATATCTTGATCGATATTGTGGCCTGGACGGATTTCGACGCGCCATGAATCGATAACACCGCGTCCACCAAATCTCAGGCCCCACATTGGTCACGCCGTACCCGCAATTCGCCCATCGCCGCTCCCGAACCTGCCGCGTTGGCTCTTATTCACTCTTCCGCCCTTTGTCCTTCCACCATGACATTGATCTTGACTAGGCAGTTCACGGTCTTTCTGGATTGCGCGGTAAAATCTTCAGCGAGGAGCTTCTCGGCCAGTGCGCCCTTCCCCGCCTGGTAAGCCTCTACGACCCTGGCGGCCTGCACATGGAATTGGGCATGCTCTTCCTCAAGCTGCCTGAACAGGGGCTCGACCTCGAAGTGTTCCCTGCCGGGGCCGTAAATCCACTTGCCGAGCTCGCACAGGTTGTCCACGCCGACCTGCAGGGGCTGCAGGTCTTCACCGGAGCTGCCCGCGATATAGTCGTGCAGGCGCTTCTTCCAGGCTGAATGCGCCTCGATCGCCTTGAACAGGTTGATCTCGTGCCTGATCTCATCGCGTTCGGATGAGGTCAGGCTGAACATGGAATAGATTCTCTTCAACATGCGCGCATTCCTGAAAGTGTATATACGAAAATGATAATGGCTGTGCCGGAGAAGTCCAGCGCTATAATTGTTGCCTTTGGGCCACATCTTTTCAGGCGTGAACTGCTACGGAGTCCGGCAATGCCGCCTCAACCTCAGAGACTGAACCCTGTATCACGTATCAGGTGCACACAGGCATCCACCACGGCGGGATCGTAATAGGTGCCGCGATTGCGGGTGATCTCTTCCAGCGCAATTTCCTGGCCCAGCGAGGGGCGATACGGGCGGTGCGACATCATGGACTCGGTGACGTCGGCCACCATCAGGATGCGCGCTTCCAACAGGATGGCTTCACCCTTGAGACCTTGCGGATAGCCGCTGCCGTCCATGCGTTCGTGATGCTGCAGGATCATCTCCGCCACCGGCCACGGCAGCTTCACATCCTTCATGATGTCGTAGCCCACTTGCGGGTGGATCTTGATCAGCTCAAACTCTATCGGAGAAAGGCTGCCCGGGCGGGTCAGAATTTCTGCTGGGACATAGATCTTGCCGATGTCGTGGATAGTGGCGCCCAGACGCAGGCCGGTGATGCGATCCTCGTCCAGGCCGAGTTCCATGGCGATGGCCACGCTGAGGTTGGCCACGCGGCGCTGGTGGCCGGCGGTATAGGGGTCACGTTTTTCCACGGTGACCGAGATGGCCTGTATGGTGCCGGCCAGCGCCTGCTTTACCATTTCATCGTTGTGCTGCTGCTGTTCGTGCAGGCGGTCGCGCTCAACGCGCAGCCCCAGCATACGGATGCCGAAGGCGAGGTCGCCGGCCATCTCCTGCAGCAATTTGATTTCGTCCGCATCGAATGCGTTGGGTTCGTTGCCGTAAAGTGCCACTGCGCCGAACGCGTGGTTGTAGTCGTCAAACAGCGGCAGTGCAATGCTTGAGGCGTAACCGCTGGCAAGCGCCTGGTCGCGCCAGGGCAGGAACAGCGGGTCGTGGCGGATGTCCTGCGTCACCTGGTATTCGCCGCTGCGTATGGCGCGACCGCTGGGCCCACGCCCCGTTGGTGTATCGCCCCAGGTCACGTTGATCTGGTCCAGATAGTCCATGTGTGCACCCGCCCGTGCCACCACGCGGATATTCCTTTCCTCATCGTGTTCGGCAAAACCCACCCACGCGAGCTGGTAGCCGCCGATATTTACCAGCACATTGCAGATGTCGTTGAGCAGCTGTGTTTCGTCCGTCGCCCGCACCAGTACGCCGTTGCAGGCGCTCAGGGCATGCAGCGCGCGATTCGACTTGCGGATGCTCAGTTCGGCTAGGCGTTGTGTGGTGATGTCCTGCACTGTGCCGAGCGACAGCAAGGGCTTGCCCGTATCGTCGTAATGCGTTTCGCAGCGTTCGTTCACGTATTTGATGCGCCCGTCCGCCATCTGCAACCGGTGGACGATGTTGTAGGGCGTGCGGTTGGCGAGCGACTCGGTGTAAGCGTGGTTGACCAGGTCGCGATCATCCGGGTGGATGGCGTTCAGGAACGCTTCATAGGTGGCGCCGAAGCGTTGCGGATCCAGCTCGAAGATGCGATAGATTTCTTCGCTCCAGCTCAGCACCTTGCTCGCCAGATCGAGTTGCCAGTTGCCCAGCAGGGCGATGCGCTCGGCCTCTTTCAGGCGCGCTTCGCTGTGGCGCAGCTCCTGTTCTGCGCGGTGTTGCTCGGTGACGTCGCGCGCGGCAGCGAACACGCCGCTGACCCGTCCCGATTCATCGCGATACACCGCGGCGTTATACAGCACAGGCGTGACGTGCCCATCGCGATGCTGGATTTCGAGGGGATAGTCGCGCACTGTCCCGTCGCGAAACGCCTGCTGGTAGCCGGCGCGTGCACGTTCCGGCTGGGTGAAGTAGTCGGAGAAATCCGTGCCGATGAGTTGGTCGTAGGAGAGGCCGGTGGCCTCCTCCGTGGCCTTGTTGACGTCGGTGATGCGCCCGCCCGGGCCGATGGTAACCAGCGGGTCCAGGCTCGCCTCGATCAGCGAGCGATTGTAGGCACTGGCGTGGCGTAGCGCCTCCTCCGCGCGCTTGCGCTGCGTGATGTCGCGCCCGATCGCGGAGAAGCCCACCACCTCGCCTGTTGCATCGCGCAGCGGCGACACCGTCAGCGAAATGGGCAGGTGCACGCCATCCTTGCGGATGCGCACCGTCTCGAGGTGCTTGATCTGCTCGCCATTGCGGATGCGTTGCATGATGTCTTCGAGCTCACCCTGGCGATCGGGCGGCACCAGCCTGGCGAGCGGCTGCCCTTTCATCTCCTCTGCCGTGTAGCCATACAGCCGCTCTGCACCCGAGTTCCAGCTCAGGATGGTGCCATCCAGCGATTTGCTCATGATGGCATCGTCGGAAGACTCCACGATGGCGGCATGCAGGCGCAGCTCCTGCTCGGCGCGTTTGCGTTCGCTGATGTCGCGCAGGATGCCTACGGCGTTCCAGCGGCCGTTGAGGCGGAGTGCGGAGATCGACAGCTCGACTGAAATCTCATGGCCATTCCTGTGCAGCGCTTCGATTTCCATGGTCTTGCCGACCACCGGCCCCTGCCCGCTGGTGCGGAAAGCATTGAAGCCGCGCATGGCCTTGTCGCGGTAGCGATGGGGTGTGAGCAACTCGTGCAGCGGCTTGCCCAGCGCCTCGTCGGCGCGATAGCCGAGGATACGCTCGGCGGCGGGATTCCAATACACCAGCGTGCTGCTGTCATCCACCATGATCAGCGCGTCCAGTGCAGCCGCACTGATGGCACGGAACTTTTCCTCGCTGGCGGCCAGCGCCAGCTGGCTGCTGTCGCGTTCGGCTATCAGGCCGCTGGTGTAGGCATCATGGTAGCGGCAGAGCAGGATGGCCTTGGCGAGGTTGGCCATCACAGGCTGGAACAGCTGCGTCAGCGGCAGGTCGGTGTCCGGCATATGCGGGGCCAGCAGCACGATCACGCCCTGCCCGTCAACCGGCAGGCGCAGGTACGCGTTGTAGCGGCCAGCCTTGCCCGGCAGCGCGGACAGCAGGATCGCGTCTTCGCCGCGCTCTGCAGCGCCGCTCAACAGGCGCACGGGCAGGCGCACCTGCTGGCCGATCAGGCCGGCCAGCTCGTAATCGCCGACGGCGGCGTCGACGCGCACATCGAGCATTCCGTCAGCACCCGCGTGCGTGGTCGCCACATCGAGACACACGAAGCCTGCGGGGAACGAGGTATGGTAGAGCATGCGCTGCAACATGCGGGTGAGCAGCGGCTTGACGCTGACCTCGCTGCCGATAGCCAGCGCCAGCTCGTACAGGATGCTGAGGATGTAGCCATGCTCCATGTTCAGCCCTTGTTCCAGCGCGTGGCGACCAGTGTGGCATTGTGGAACAGCGGATAGCCCCATTGCAGCGAACTGCCGATCTCGCCCAGCGAGAGCGCGCCGGCGATTTGTTGCGCACGGGAAAGCTGGGCAAACTGGTGCAGCTCGCCAGTGGCGGCCTCCAGCCCCAGGTGCAAGCGTCGCCCGGCACAGTAAAACAGCAGCAGTTCGCTGTCCAGCGCATCACCGTGCAGCTGTTTCAGGCCCTGCAGCAGCGTTTGCAGGGTGTGCTGCGAATCCACCCGGGGCGCTTCCAGCAGGGTGAGCACGGCGTTGGGCGATACCTCGCCGACGCAGAACAGCGAGCCGTCTTCTTCCAGTGACACCGGAATGCGCACAAGCACCTCGTGGTTGGCGCGGATGATGCCAAACGGAAAATGCACGGCATGCTGGTAAAAATTTTCGCGCGTAACTTCTACGCCCGACTGTGCGCGCACCAGTTCCTGATACACCTCGAAGGCGGGGCGCCAGTCTATCTGCAGAATGCGGTTGCCCTCGGTCGAGGTGGCCGAGATCATTCGGTCCGGCGCGGCATAGCCGTGCGCGAGCATCGCGCCGAGGTGGGGCTGCAGAAGTATCAGCAGCATGCCATTCTGGATGGTGCGCTTATTATCGAACAGGCAGGGCATGGGCTGGAACGATTCGCTGCCGGCATTCGCCCCGGCGTAATGCACGCGGTTGGCGAGCTGCAGGTAGAGCTCGTCTAGCAGTGTGCTGATGTTGGGTACCAGCGCGTCGAACAGCATGAACAGGGTCACCTGCTCATCGCCATTGATCTGCGCACGGATCTGGCTGCCGATCTGTTCAGCCACCTGCGCCGCACCGTCCGCGTCACGCGGCAGGTTTTCGTATAGCGCCACATAGGGCATGTCGTCAAAGCGCAGCAGCCACACGCCTTGTGTGCGAAACTCGCCGCCTTCGACCAGTGCCGGGAATACAGCCCCCACCAGCGCAACCCCTTGCTGCGCGCACAGCGCCTGCATGTGTGCGACGCCACCCTGCTCCGCCTCGGGCAGCAGGGCCAGCACGCCCATCTGCGGCTCCCCGGTGCGCCAGGATGCGAGCAGCGCCGTGATGGCTGCGTCGTCCAGCCTGGGGAAGTAATGCATGCTCGGCAGATCCATCCTGGCCTCCATTGGCGGCGTCAGCGCTGCAAGCGCCCGGTAAACCGCACCGCACTGCTGTCAGTCTACTGGCTGGCGTGATGTTTGTGTAGCAAATCAGGCTTTAACTGTAGGGATATTGGCGCAAAGCCTGTACATGGGAAACGTCGGCGCCGCACCCCCTTGTTGACCTACATCAACACCCGGTTTCCCATACCATTTAAGTTTATGCGCTCGGGAATTCATCCATCTGGTGAGTCATGGCGCTTTCTGATTACGTCCACACTTTCGGGCAGTACATGCTGCGGCAGCATGGCGAGCGTGTGCACAAGATTGCGCTGGATGCCGACTTTACCTGCCCCAATCGCGATGGCGTGAAGGGCACCGGCGGTTGCACCTTCTGCAACAATGCCTCGTTCAGCCCCAACGGTCGCACCCCTCCCTCGCTCTGCACGCAGATCAATGGCGGCAAGCGCGCCATAGCGAGGCGCACGCGCGCGCGGCGCTTCCTCGCCTATTTCCAGGCCTACACCAACACCTATGCCGAGGTGCGCCTGCTGCAGGCGCTTTATGACGAAGCACTGAGCGAACCCGACATGGTCGGCCTTTCCATCGGCACGCGGCCGGATTGCGTGCCGCCTGCGGTGCTGGACCTGCTGCTGAAATACCAGCAGCGCGGGCTAGTGGTGTGGCTGGAGCTGGGCCTGCAATCTGCGTTTGATGCCTCGCTCAAGCGCGTCAACCGCGGCCACGGCCTGCGCGAATACGAGGAAACGGCCGTGGCCGCACGCAAGCTGGGCATACCGGTATGCACCCACCTGATCATCGGCCTGCCCGGCGAGACCGAGCGGCACTACCACGACACCCTTGATACCGTGCTGGCGCTGGGCACCGACGGCCTCAAGCTGCACCCGCTGCACGTGGTGAGGAATACCATGCTGGCGCTGGAATGGAAGCGCGGCGAATACCAGCCACTGACGCGTAGCGAATACATCCGCATCGCCGCGGACCTGATAGAACGCACGCCGCCGCACATTGTATTTCACCGCCTGACCGGCACGGCCTCGCAAGACATTCTGCTCGCGCCTGCATGGTGCTCGGAGAAATGGAATGTGCTGAACGGTATCGAGCTGGAACTGGCGCGACGCGGGCGGCGCCAGGGTGATAGATATGTTGAGCAGAAGGAGATACTGCATGCAGCCTGATTACCGGCTCGACCTGGTGTGCCCGGCGGGTAGTCTGCCGGCGCTGAAGGCCGCGGTGGACAACGGCGCGGATTGCGTCTACCTGGGCTTTCGCGACGACACCAATGCGCGCAATTTCACCGGCCTCAATTTCGATCTGCCCAGCGCGCGCAGCGGCGTGGAATATGCTCATGCGCGCGGCGCGCAGGTGCTGCTGGCGCTGAACACCTACCCGCACAGCCAGGGCTGGGAGCGCTGGAAAAAAGCGATCGACAATGCTGCCGACACCGGCATGGACGCGATCATCCTGGCCGACCCCGGGCTGATGCAATACGCGATGAAGACTCATCCGCACATACACCTGCATCTCTCGGTGCAGGGCTCGGCCAGCAATTACGAGGCGATCAATTTCTATCACGAGCATTTCGGCGTGCGCCGCGCGGTGCTGCCGCGCGTGCTGTCGTTTGCGCAGGTGGAGGAATTGGCCAAGGGTACCGAGGTGGAGCTGGAACTGTTTGGCTTTGGCGGACTGTGCGTGATGGCTGAAGGGCGTTGCGCCCTGTCCTCGTATGTGACAGGCGATTCACCCAACAATTGCGGCGTGTGCTCGCCGCCCAAGGCGGTGCGCTGGCAACAGACGCCGCAGGGCATGGAGTCGCGCCTCAACGGCGTGCTGATCGACCGCTATGCCGATGATGAAAACGCTGGCTACCCCACGCTGTGCAAGGGCCGCTTTGACGTGGAAGGCCAGACCTATTACGCGATGGAGGAACCGACCAGCCTGAACACGCTGGAGCTGCTGCCCGAGCTGATGCGCATCAGGGTGCGCGGGTTGAAGATCGAAGGCCGCCAGCGCAGCCCCGCGTATGTGACGCAGGTGACCAGGGTTTGGCGCGCTGCCATCAACCAGTGCATGAAGAACCCGCAGGCGTTTGCGGTGAATCCGGCGTGGAGCGCTGAGCTGGGCAAGGTGGCCGAAGGGCAGCAGCACACGTTGGGTGCCTATCACCGGCCGTGGAAATGAGGATCGCGACGATGAAACTGGCAGTGGGACCCATCCTGTATTACTGGCCGCGTGACAGGGTGTTCGAGTTTTACGCAGAGGTTGCGGACTCGGCTGCAGACATTGTGTACCTGGGCGAAACGGTATGCTCGCGCCGCCACCTGCTGCGCCAAGCGGACTGGCTGGAGCTGGCACACAAGCTGGCTGATCGCGGCAAGCAGGTGGTGCTGTCCACGCAGGCCCTGCTGGAGTCGGAATCGGACCTGAAGGCGCTGCGCCGCATCACCGGCAACGGCGAATTTGCGGTGGAGGCCAACGACATGGGCGCGGTGCACCTGCTTGCCGGCAAGGTGCCGTTTGTTGCCGGGCCGTTTCTCAACATCTACAACGAGCAGACGCTGGCGCTGATTGCCGGCCTGGGCGCACAGCGCTGGGTCATGCCGGTGGAAATGGCGCGCACTGCCCTGCTCAACCTGCAGCAGACGCGCCCGGCCGGGCTGCACACCGAGGTGTTCGCCTATGGCCGTCTGCCGCTGGCATTTTCTTCGCGCTGCTTCACCGCACGCTTTCATGACCTGCCCAAGGACGATTGCCGCTTTCTGTGTGTGGAAGACCCGGACGGCAAGACCATGCGCACGCGCGAGGGCAAGCCTTTCCTGGTGATCAACGGCATCCAGACGCAATCGGCGCTGGTGCACAACCTGATTGCCGACCTGCCTTCGCTCGCCGGGGCAGGTGTCGAGGTGCTGCGCCTCAGCCCGCAGTCTGCACACACGGCGGCGGTAGTGCAGCAGTTCCGCGATGTGCTGGAAGGGCGCACGACACCGGAGCAGGCGCTGCCGGAGACACAGAGGCTTTCGCCGGCCGCCTGCTGCAATGGTTACTGGCACGGGGGCGCCGGGATGGAGCAGCACTTTGCGCAGGCCGATGCGCTTGCGCTGGCAGTCTGAACAATTCAACCATGCGGCACGTGCCCCAATAAGGTAGCGGCCTGAAAACGATGGAGATCAAACCTTTCACTCTTCCCCAACCGCTTGCCAGCCTGTTGTCGCGCCTGCCGGCCTATCCGCCGACGCTGGCCTTTGTGCAGGCGGTCAACCTGGCGCTGGGTGATATGCTGCGTTCCGACAGGCTGGATGGCTTGCGCGGCAAGACGATTCGTATCCGCGTGAAGGATGGCGGGCTGACGCTGGATTTCGTGCTGGAGCGCAAAGGCTTGGTGGCCAGCAGGCCAGCTGCGCAGCCAGACCTCACCATCAGCGCCAAAGCCTATGACTTCCTGATGCTGGCGCTGCGCCGCGAAGACCCGGACACGCTGTTCTTCAGCCGTCGCCTGCTGATGGAGGGCGATACCGAGCTGGGGCTGCTGGTGAAAAACACGCTGGATGCGCTGGAGCTGCCGCCGCTGGACTGGCGCCAGCTGGCGCCCAGGCACGTAATGGGCGAAATCAGGCATCGGGTGCTGGGCTGAAAACTATTTTCAGCGCGCTGCGCAGTTTTCGACCGGTGGTGCGTTGCTCCGGCACGACGCCTGCACTGCTAGCTCGCGCCTGAAGACTCCTGTCATTCCACCGTCACTGATTTGGCAAGGTTCCTGGGTTTGTCCACGTCTGTCCCCTTCTGCAGAGCCACATAGTAGGCCAGCAACTGCAAGGGCACGGTGTGCAGAATGGGGCTCAGGAAGCCGGCGTGCTCCGGCATCTGCATCAGGTGCACGCCTTCGCTGGACTGGATGCGCGTGTTCGCATCGGCGAACACGTACAGTTCACCACCGCGCGCGCGCACTTCCTGCAGATTGGACTTGAGTTTCTCCAGCAGCACGTCGTTGGGTGCGACCGCGACCACCGGCATGTCCTTGTCCACCAGCGCCAGCGGGCCGTGTTTGAGCTCGCCGGCGGGGTAGGCTTCGGCGTGGATGTAGGAGATTTCCTTGAGCTTGAGTGCACCTTCCAGGGCGATGGGGTAATGCAGGCCGCGGCCGAGGAACAGGGCGTGGTGCTTGTTGACGAAGCTTTCTGACAACCTGGCAATCTCCGGCTCCAGTTTGAGCACAGCCTGCACCGCGCTTGGCAGGTGACGCAGTTCAGTCAGGTGTTGCTGCTCCTGCGCGGCACTCAACTTGCCGCGCAGCTTGGCGAGCACCAGGGTGAGCAGGAACAGGCCCGCAAGCTGGGTGGTGAAGGCCTTGGTCGACGCCACGCCAATCTCGGGACCCGCACGGGTAAGGAAGCGCAAGCGGGATTGGCGGATGATCGCGCTTTCCGGGACGTTGCAGATGGCCAGGGTATGCAATTGGCCGATGGCCTTGGCGTGGTTTAGCGCAGCCAGGGTGTCGGCGGTTTCGCCGGACTGTGAGATGGTGACCACCAGGCATTTCGGGTTCGCCACGCTGGTGCGATAGCGGTACTCGCTGGCGATTTCTACGCCGCAGGGGATGCCGGCGATTTCTTCCAGCCAGTAGCGTGCCACCATGCCGGCATGGTGGCTGGTGCCGCAAGCGAGGATGAGGATGCTGTCGATGTCGGCAAAGATGGCGGCCGCTTCGGCACCGAAGATGCCCGGTACCAGTGTCTGGCTGTTGCACACGGCTTCCAGGGTGTTGGCCAGCGCCTGCGGCTGCTCGTGGATTTCCTTCTGCATGTAGTGGCGGTATGCACCCAGCTCTACGCTGCTGTCGTTGAGTTCGCTGGTGTGCACGGCACGCTGCGCCGCGTTGCCGCACGCGTCATAGACGCGGTAGCCATTCAGGTCCAGCTCGGCCACATCGCCCTCTTCCAGGTAGACCATCTGGCGGGTGACCGCGAGCAGCGCTGACATGTCGGAAGCGATGAAATATTCCTTGTCGCCCACGCCCAGGAGTAACGGGCTGCCCTTGCGCGCGCACACCAGATGGTCGGGGTTGTCGGCCGCCACCACACCGATGGCATAAGCGCCCACCAGCTCGGCCAGCGTGGCCTGGGTTGCCGCGAGCAGGGTGCTGCCCTTGCTGTAATGGCTGTGGATCAGGTGAGCGATGACTTCGGTATCGGTGTCCGAAGTGAAGCTGTACCCCTGGGCGGTCAGGCGGCTGCGCAGGGTCTCATAGTTTTCGATAATGCCGTTGTGCACCACGGCGATCAGGTCGCTGCTGATGTGCGGGTGGGCATTGCGCTCGCTGGGGATACCGTGGGTAGCCCAGCGCGTGTGGGCTATGCCCAGGTGGCCGCTGGTATTGGCGCTGCGCTGGCTGAGTTCGGCCACGCGTCCGGTGCTGCGCACCCGTTCGAGGCGGTTCTCCACCACCACCACCAAGCCGGCCGAGTCATAGCCGCGATATTCCAGACGCTGCAGACCTTGCAGCAGGATGGGAACGACGTTTCGCTGCGCAACCGCGCCAACAATGCCACACATGGTTTATTTCCGTAAGTCGGTAATTGAAAGGGATTGTAACAAGATCATAGCCCCCTTACTTCTTTTTGACCGGGCGCTGCCAGCCAGCCACGGTAAGCTGTTTGGAGCGCGACAGGGTCAGCGTATTTTCCGCCGCATCCCTGGTGATGGTGGAGCCGGCGCCTATGGTCGCCCCTTTGCGCACCGTGACCGGTGCCACCAGCTGGGTGTCGGAGCCGATGAATGCATCGTCCTCGATGACGGTACGATGCTTGTTGGCGCCATCGTAGTTGCAGGTGATGGTGCCGGCGCCGATATTGACACGACTACCCACGCTGCTGTCGCCGATGTAGCTGAGGTGGTTGGCCTTGCTGTGGTCGGCGATTTCGCTGTTTTTGACCTCGACGAAATTGCCGATGTGCACGTCGGCGTGTAGCTTGCTGCCCGGACGCAGGCGCGCATAGGGGCCGATGCGACACTGCTCTCCGATATCGCTTGCGTCGATGTGGCTGAATGGCGCGATTTGGGTACCGGCCGCTACACTGCTGTTGCGCAGCACACTGTAAGCGCCCACTTTGACATTGTTGCCCAGGTGTACATCGCCTTCGAAGATGCAGCCGACGTCGATTTCCACGTCGCGGCCACAGGTGAGCTTGCCGCGTATGTCGATGCGTGCGGGATCAGCCAGGGTGACGCCCTGCATCATGTGCTGACGTGCCAGTTCGAGCTGCCACATGCGCTCCAGTTCGGCCAGTTGCAGCTTGCTGTTGATACCCAGCACCTCCCAGGCATGCAGCGGTTGCGCCGTGTGTACGGCGACGCCTTGCGCCACGGCCATGGCGACGATATCGGTCAGGTAGTACTCACCCTGCTTGTTGTCGTTGCGCAGCTTGCCCAGCCATTGGCGCAGCATTGAGGTTGGCGCGGCGAGGATGCCAGTGTTCACTTCCCTGATGGCGCGCTGTTCCGGCGTGGCGTCTTTTTCCTCGACGATACTGCTTACCTTGCCGGATCCGTCACGCACGATGCGACCGTAGCCGGTGGGATGTTCGAGGTGCTGTGTGAGCAGGTTGAGCGCGCCTGGGTTTTGCAGCAGCTGCTTGAGGGTGGCTGCCTGCGTCAGCGGCACGTCGCCGTAAAGCACCAGTGTGGTGCTGTCGTCACCCAGCTTGGGCATGGCCTGCTGTACGGCGTGGCCGGTGCCAAGCTGCGGTTCCTGCAGTGCAAAATCGCAGCCCGAGCTGCCCAGGGCCGCCGGCACCGCTTCGCCACCGTGTCCATACACCACGCAGACCTTGCCTGCATCGAGGCTGATCGCAGTGTCCACGACATGCTGTACCAGCGCCTTGCCGGCGAGTCTATGCAACACCTTGGGCAGGTCGGAATGCATGCGTGTGCCCTTGCCCGCGGCGAGGATGACGATGTTGAGCTGATTCATGGCGCAACCCTGTGAAAGATGCTTGAATTATAAACGCAGAAAGCGGCCGAAGCCGCTTCCCGTGATACATCTGTAATGCAATCCTGCTTAGTGCGGATGGCTTGTCTTGCGCAGCTTGGCAATCGCTTGCAGCTGGGCAATCGCTTCGGCCAGTTCAGCTTGTGCTACGGCGTAGTCAATGTCTGCAGTGCGGTTGCGCAAGGCTTCCTCTGCAGCACGCTTGGCTTCGAGAGCACGCGCCTCGTCCAGATCGGCACCACGCACGGCGGTGTCGGCCAGGATGGTGATGAGGTTGGGCTGCACTTCGAGCATGCCGCCAGAAACGTAGATCAGCTCTTCTTCGTTCTGGTCAGGCACCTTGATGCGCACCGAGCCGGGCTTGATGCGAGTGAGCAGCGGGGCGTGGCGGGGATAGATCCCCAGCTCGCCCATCTCTCCCGGAACGACCACGACTTCGGCCAATCCGGAGTACATGGACTGCTCTGCACTCACAACGTCTACTTGTACGGTCATAGCCATATCAGTACCCTAAATTAAAGCGTTTTGGCTTTTTCGACTGCTTCTTCGATGCCGCCAACCATGTAGAAAGCTTGCTCTGGCAGGTGGTCGTATTCGCCGTTGACGATGCCCTTGAAGCCCTTGATGGTCTCCTTCAGGGTTACGTACTTGCCGGGGCTGCCGGTAAACACTTCAGCAACGTGGAACGGCTGAGACAGGAAGCGCTGGATCTTACGGGCACGAGCCACAACCAGTTTGTCTTCCGGAGCCAGTTCGTCCATGCCCAGAATCGCGATAATGTCGCGCAATTCCTTGTAGCGCTGCAGAGTCTGCTGCACTGCGCGGGCAACGGTGTAGTGCTCTTCGCCCACAACCAGCGGATCCAGCTGGCGCGAAGAAGAATCCAGCGGGTCAACCGCAGGGTAAATACCCAGCGAGGCGATGTCACGCGACAGAACCACGGTGGAGTCCAGGTGCAGGAAGGTGGTCGCTGGAGACGGGTCGGTCAAGTCGTCGGCTGGAACGTAAACGGCCTGGATGGAGGTAATGGAACCCACCTTGGTCGAGGTAATACGCTCTTGCAGACGGCCCATTTCTTCAGCCAGTGTAGGCTGGTAACCTACCGCGGATGGCATACGGCCCAGCAGCGCGGATACTTCGGTACCGGCCAGTGTGTAACGGTAGATGTTGTCCACGAAGAACAGGATGTCACGGCCTTCGTCACGGAATTTCTCGGCCATGGTCAGGCCGGACAGCGCCACGCGCAGACGGTTGCCGGGCGGCTCGTTCATCTGACCGAACACCATCGCAACTTTGTCCAGCACGTTGGAGTCTTTCATCTCGTGATAGAAGTCGTTACCTTCACGAGTACGCTCACCCACGCCGGCAAACACGGACAGACCGGAGTGCTGCTTGGCGATGTTGTTGATGAGCTCCATCATGTTAACGGTTTTGCCCACGCCGGCGCCGCCGAACAGACCAACCTTACCACCCTTCGCGAACGGGCAAACCAGGTCAATAACCTTGATACCTGTTTCCAGCAGGTCGATGGAAGGAGACAGCTCGTCGAACTTCGGTGCCTTCTGGTGAATCGAGCGACGCTCGTCGCACTTCACTTCGCCAGCGTCGTCGATCGGGCGACCCAGCACGTCCATGATGCGGCCCAGTGTGCCTGCACCAACTGGCACAGTGATCTGGTTGCCGGTGTTGTTAACTGCCATGCCGCGACGCAGACCGTCGGACGAACCCATGGCAATCGCGCGTACCACGCCGTCGCCGATTTGCTGCTGCACTTCCAGTGTCAGGTCTTTCTCTGCCACGGAACCGGCATCTGCTACCACTTTCAATGCGTCGTATACCTTGGGCATGCTGTCACGTGGAAACTCCACGTCAACAACCGCGCCGATACACTGAACAATCTTGCCTTGACTCATTTTAAGATTCCCCACTCTATATATTGATTCTTTACACTCAGTCACCGACCTGATGTGCGCTTAGCTTACCGCTGCGGCGCCGCCGACGATCTCGGAAATTTCCTTGGTGATCGCTGCCTGACGTGCCTTGTTGTATACCAGCTTGAGTTCGCCAATCACAGTCTTCGCGTTGTCGGAAGCCGCCTTCATCGCCACCATACGTGAGCTCTGTTCAGCAGCCTGATTCTCGGTTACTGCGGCGTATACCAGCGATTCGATATAGCGCATCAGCAACTGGTCAACAACGACCTTGGCGTCCGGCTCGTAAATGTAATCCCATGACATTTCGCGCTTCTCGGTCATCAGACCGCCGGAAAGCGGCAGAATCTGTTCGAACATGGGCTCCTGCTTCATGGTGTTCACGAAGTGGTTGTAGCTCAGGTAGATGGCGTCCACCTCTCCGGCTACATAAGCGTCCAGCATGACCTTGACGGTACCGATCAGGTTTTCAACGCGCGGGGTGTCGCCCAGACCGGTCAGGTGCGACTTGATCGGCGCGCCAATGCGGTTCATGAAGCTGTAACCCTTGTTGCCGATCGGGCTCAGGCTGATACCAACGCCCTTGCCTTCGAACTCTTTCATGCGGTTCACCGCAATGCGCAATACGTTGGTGTTCAAACCACCGCACAGGCCTTTGTCCGATGTGATCAGGATGATGCCGATGTTCTTGACGTTCTCACGCTTGACCAGGAATGGGTGCTTGTATTCCGGATTTGCATGGGCCAGGTGTGCAGCTACCTGGCGGATGCGCTCTGCATAAGGACGAGCTGCACGCATGCGATCCTGCGCCTTGCGCATTTTCGCCGCTGCAACCATTTCCATGGCGCGCGTAATCTTTCGCGTATTTTCAACGCTCTTGATTTTCGTGCGTATCTCTTTGCTGCCAGGCATGTTTAAACTCCCGCTTAGTAAACTGCGGTGGATTTAAAGGCTTCGATTGCTGCTGCCAGCTTCTTCTCGTTGTCAGCGCTCAGATCCTTGGCGGTGTTGATCTCGTTCAGCAGGTCAGCATGCTTGGACTTCAGGTTTGCATGAACTGCGGATTCGAATGCCAGAACCTTCTTGACTTCAACGTCATCGAAGTAGCCCTTGTTCACGCAGAACAGGGTAACAGCCATGTCAGCCACGGACAGTGGAGAGTACTGCAGCTGTTTCATCAGCTCGGTAACCAGCTTGCCGCGCTCCAGCTGCTTGCGGGTGGCTTCGTCGAGGTCGGATGCAAACTGGGCAAACGCCGCCAGTTCGCGGTACTGCGCCAGAGCCAGACGTACACCGCCGCCGAGCTTTTTGATTACCTTGGTCTGCGCTGCACCACCTACGCGGGACACGGACACACCGGCGTTGATCGCGGGACGGATACCTGCGTTGAACAGGTCGGTCTCCAGGAAGATCTGGCCGTCGGTAATGGAAATCACGTTGGTCGGAACGAATGCGGACACGTCGCCGGCTGCAGTTTCAATGATGGGCAGGGCGGTCAGGGAACCGGTCTTGCCTTTTACTGCGCCTTTGGTGAAGGCTTCAACGTAGTCGGCGTTCACGCGGGCTGCGCGCTCCAGCAGACGGGAGTGCAGGTAGAACACGTCGCCGGGGTAAGCTTCACGGCCGGGCGGACGACGCAGCAGCAGGGAGATCTGACGGTAAGCCCAGGCTTGTTTGGTCAGGTCGTCGTAAACGATGAGAGCGTCTTCGCCGCGGTCGCGGAAGTATTCGCCCATGGTGCAGCCGGCGTAAGGAGCCAGGAACTGCATCGCTGCGGAGTCGGAGGAAGTTGCGGCAACCACGATGGTGTATTCCATCGCGCCGTGCTCTTCGAGTTTGCGTACCACGTTGGCAATGGTCGAAGCCTTCTGACCGATCGCTACGTATACGCAGGTCATGCCCTGACCCTTCTGGTTGATGATGGCGTCAACCGCAACGGCTGTCTTGCCGGTCTGACGGTCGCCAATGATCAGTTCGCGCTGGCCACGGCCGATAGGCACCATGGAGTCAACCGATTTCAGGCCGGTTTGCACTGGCTGGTCAACCGATTTACGTGCGATAACGCCAGGCGCAACCTTTTCGATCTTGTCGGTCATCTTGGCGTTGATTGGGCCCTTGCCGTCGATCGGCTGACCCAGCGCGTTTACAACGCGGCCACGCAGTTCCGGACCTACCGGAACTTCAAGAATGCGACCTGTGCACTTGACGGTGTCGCCTTCGCTGATGTGTTCGTATTCACCCAGAACCACGGCACCAACGGAGTCGCGCTCGAGGTTCAACGCCAGGCCGTAGGTGTTACCGGGGAATTCCAGCATCTCGCCCTGCATAACGTCAGACAGGCCGTGAATGCGCACGATACCGTCGGTCACGCTGACTACGGTGCCTTCGGTGCGGGCTTCGGTCAGCGCTTCGAAATTCTCGATGCGGCTGCGAATCAAATTACTAATTTCAGAAGGGTTGAGCTTCATCTGCTTTTCCTTATTTCGATAATTCTGTTATCAAGCCAGCGCGTTGGCCAACTCGGTAAGATGTGTGCGAGCGGAGCCGTCAATGACCTTGTCTCCGGCACGAATCACGATTCCACCTAACAATTTCTGGTCAGTTGTGCAGCTCAGTTTGATTTCACGGCCCAAACGTTGTTTCATCGCCGCTGTAATCTTCTGCTTCTGTGCGTCATTCAAATCAAAAGCGGAGGTGACTACGACATCCACGCTTTTTTCTGCTTCTGCGCGCATTACTTCGAAAATGGCTGCAATTTCTGGCAGCAGGATCAAGCGTTGTGCTTCAACCAGCAACTTGATGAAGTTGCCGATCGATTTGCCCATCTTGTCCGCACCGCACAGTGCCAGCATCAAACCTTCCAGCTTTTGCTTGGGTACGCGCGGGCTGGTGATGAGTGCACGCACTTGTGCGTTTTCAACCGCAGTTGCAGCCGCTTGCAGCACGTCCGACCAGTTTTTTAACTCATTGTTCTTGCGTGCCTCATCAAATGCAGCGAGTGCATAGGGGCGTGCAACTGTGATAGCTTCAGACATAGCGATTAGATTTCCGCGACGAGTTTATCAAGCAGATCGTTATGTGCCTTGGCATCAATTTCGCGACCCAGAATCTTGCCAGCACCTGCCAATGCAACAGCAGTTACCTGAGTGCGCAATTGCTCCTTGGCACGGAAGATTTCCTGTTCGATTTCTGCCTTGGCGGCGTTCACGATACGCTCGCTTTCAACATTAGCCTGGACTTTGGCAGCCTCAACGATTTCACTGGCACGCTTGTCGCCTTGCGCAATGATCTCTGCCGCTTTTTCCTTGGCCTCACGCAGGATGTCTGCAGAACGGTGTGCAGCGAGCTCGAGATCGTGCTTGCCGCGCTCCGCAGCAGCCAGACCGTCGGCGATCTGCTTCTTGCGTGCTTCCAGTGCCGCCATGATGGGCGGCCATACAAACTTCATGCAGAACCATACGAACATGGCGAACATGATCGTTTGGCCGAGAAGGGTCGCATTAATATTCATGCCAGGACCTTTTTATTTAAGAGCGCAGTGCCTTTTGTATTACTTGGCTACAGCGAACAGAACGTACATAGCCAGACCAACAGCGATCATCGGCACCGCGTCAACCAGACCCATAACAACGAAGAATTGTGTACGCAGCATCGGGATCAGTTCAGGCTGACGTGCAGCGCCTTCCAGGAAGCGGCCACCGAGAATACCGATACCGATCGAAGCGCCGAGAGCGCCCAGGCCCATCATCAGTGCGCCAGCAATGTACAGCAGAGGGGTTGCGAGTTCCATCTTTAAGTCTCCTAGTTAAAAATTTAAAAGTTAATTTGGTGTTGCAAGTTTAGTGATGCTCTTGATGAGCCATGTCCAGATAGACGATGGTCAACGTCATGAAAATGAATGCCTGCAGCGTAACAATCAGAATATGGAAGATTGCCCATGGCAGCGACAACGTCCATTGTGCGTAGAACGGCAGCAGCGCGATCAGGATGAAGATCATCTCGCCGGCGTACATGTTGCCGAACAGACGCAGCGCCAGAGAAACAGGCTTGGCGATCAGGTTCACGCCTTCCAGCAGCAGGTTTACTGGCATGAACAGAATCTGCACCAGCTTGTTGCCGCTCTGGAACGGCATCAGTGTCAACTCACCGAGGAAGCCGCCGATGCCCTTCATCTTGATGCTGTAGAAAATTACCAGGAAAAATACGCCGATCGCCATGCCCATGGTGGCATTTGGATCTGTAGAAGGCACGACCTTGAAGTGCCCCAAGCCCATGGCTCCTGCCAGCTGCGGAATGTAATCCACTGGAATCAGGTCCATCAGGTTCATCATGAACACCCACAGGAACACAGTCATGGCCAGCGGGGCAACCAGCGCGCTGCGACCGGTAAAGGAGCCACGCACGCTGTTGTCAATGAACTCGATGATCCACTCGACAAAGTTCTGCACGCCGCTTGGAATACCTTGTTGCGCCTTGCGGGCAACAGAATAGAACAGCCCCATGAACACCAGACCAAGCAGCAGCGACATGGCGAATGTATCTACATTCAGCGCCCAAAAGCCCATTTCTTTGGCTTCTTCTGCGGTGTGTGCACAGTGAAGGTGGCCCTCATGAATGCCACATGTCAGGTTTTGCAGGTGATGCCTAATGTATTCTGCAGAGGTCAATGCTTCAGTTGTCATTTTGTGCTTTCAATCTCATCCAAATCGGGACAAACAGCCACGTCACCTGGCCCACCA
>DATDDN010000163.1:0-37148 GCA_036523795.1 Gallionellaceae bacterium
ACCTGAAGACGATTGATCGCCCCTCGGTGATCAATGCCATCGCCGAGGCGCGCGCGCAGGGCGACCTGTCGGAAAACGCCGAGTATGCGGCGGCGAAGGAACGTCAGGCCTTTATCGAAGGCCGCATCATCGAGCTGGAAAGCAAGCTGGGCAGCGCCCAGGTGATCGACCCCAAGACCATCAATGCCGATGGCCGCTGCGTGTTTGGCGCAACCGTGGAGCTGGAAGACGTGAATACCGGCGACGTGATGGTGTATCAGATCGTCGGCGAGGATGAGGCCGACATCAAGCAACGCAAGATTTCGATCAGCTCACCGATCGCGCGCGCACTGATCGGCAAGATCAGCGGCGATGTGGCAGAGGTGCAGGCCCCAGGCGGCGTGCGCGAGTACGAAGTCGTCAACGTTCAATACATCTAGTCGTAGGCAATCAGTCGCTAGTCGTTAGTCGCTAGTTAAAAGCAGTTCGCGCAGCGAACACACCAACTAACGACTTATTTGACTCGGCTGGCCAGCTGCTTCTTGGTGAGGGGCTTGCCCTTCTTGCGTTTGGGCGCCGCGCTGATCAGCGGGGTTTCCTGCGGCTGGTAGATCACCAGGATCTTGCCGATGTGTTGCACTGCCCCGGCGTTCAGCTGGGTGCAGATTTCCTCCAGTATGGCTGCGCGAGCGGCGCGGTCGTCGCTCATGACTCGAATCTTGATCAGTTCGTGGCTTTTCAGGCTGTGACCGATTTCTTCCAGTACGGCGGGGGTCAGCCCGGCAGAGCCGATCATGACGGTGGGGTTCAGTGCGTGTGCACGAGCCTTGAGCTCGGTGCGCTGTGAAACAGAAAGGACTAACATGATGAACTCCAGATATAGTTGTGCATTCTAATCGATGAAGCCCTCCAAAACCAGCAAACAGTGGATGAAAGAGCATGTTAGCGACCCTTATGTGCAATTGGCGCAAAAGGAGGGTTATCGTTCGCGTGCTGCCTACAAGCTGATCGAGATCGACGAGAAGGATCATTTGCTCAAACCGGGCATGGTGGTGGTGGATCTCGGCGCTACGCCGGGCGGCTGGTCGCAGATCGCCAGCACAAAAGTGGGCGCGCAGGGCAAGGTGCTTGCGCTGGACCTGCTGCCGATGCAGCCGCTGGCGCGGGTGGAGTTCATCCAGGGCGATTTCCGCGAAGACAGCGTGCTGGCCGAGCTGGAATCGCGCCTGGGCGGGCAGCCCATCGGACTTGTAATTTCCGATATGGCGCCCAATATCAGTGGCATAGACAGCGCCGACCAGGCGCGCGCCATCCACCTGGCCGAGCTGGCGCTGGAATTTGCCGTGCAGCATCTCAAGCCGGGCGGCGCCTTCCTGGTCAAGGTGTTCCAGGGCGTCGGCTTCGAGGCCTACCTGAAATCCATGAAAGACCATTTTGACAAGGTGGTCAGCCGCAAGCCCAAGGCTTCGCGTGACCGCAGCAGCGAGATGTATCTGCTGGGGCTGGGCAAGAAGGGCTAGCTGCCTGTTTGCGACATACGCAAGCATCTGCCGCTATGTATAATGCAGTACAGATTTGGGCTCACAAGGAGCGGTAATGAATAATTTCTTCAAAAGTGTCGGTATCTGGCTGGTTGTGGCATTGGTGCTGATGACCATCTTCAATCAGTTCAATTCGCGCCAGCAGCAGGCGGCGCAGGTGCAGCTCGACTACTCCCAGTTCCTCGAACAGGTGAAACAGGGGCAGATCGCCAAGGTCACCATGGAAGGCCGCAACATCAAGGCGGTCACTACCGACGGCAAGCGGGTGTCCACTTATGCGCCCAGCGACCTGTGGCTGGTGTCAGACCTGCTCAAGAATGGCGTGAAGATCGAGGCTCGCCCCGAAGAAGAGCAGTCGTTCTGGATGAGCATTTTCGTATCCTGGTTCCCCATGCTGCTGCTGATCGGCGTATGGATCTTCTTCATGCGCCAGATGCAGGGCGGCAAGGGAGGTGGTGCCTTTTCCTTCGGCAAGAGCAAGGCGCGTCTGATGGATGACGCCAAGGATCGCGTGACCTTCGCCGATGTGGCAGGCTGCGATGAAGCCAAGGAGGAAGTGGCCGAGCTGGTGGACTTCCTGCGTGATCCCACCAAATTCCAGACACTGGGCGGGCGCATTCCGCGCGGCGTGCTGATGGTGGGCAGCCCGGGCACCGGCAAGACCCTGCTCGCCAAGGCGATTGCCGGCGAGGCCAAGGTGCCGTTCTTCTCCATCTCCGGTTCAGACTTCGTCGAGATGTTCGTCGGCGTGGGTGCTGCGCGGGTGCGCGACATGTTCGAGCAGGCCAAGAAGCACTCGCCCTGCATCGTGTTCATCGACGAGATCGATGCGGTGGGTCGCCAGCGCGGCGCCGGCCTGGGCGGCGGCAACGACGAGCGCGAGCAGACATTGAATGCGCTGCTGGTGGAAATGGATGGTTTTGAAGGCACCAGCGGCGTGATCGTGATCGCCGCGACCAACCGCCCTGACGTCCTCGACCCGGCGCTGCTGCGACCCGGCCGTTTCGATCGCCAGGTGGTGGTGCCGCTGCCCGACATTCGCGGGCGCGAACAGATCCTGATGGTGCATATGCGCAAGGTGCCGATGGCGCCTGACGTGAAGGCGGACATCCTGGCGCGCGGCACACCCGGCATGTCTGGCGCCGACCTGGCCAATCTGGTGAACGAGGCTGCCCTTTTCGCGGCGCGCCGCAACAAGCGCTTCGTCGAGATGGACGATTTCGAAGCCGCCAAGGACAAGATATTCATGGGCGCCGAGCGCAAGTCCATGGTGATCACGCCGGAAGACAAGAAGAAGACGGCGTATCACGAGTCGGGGCACGCAATCATCGGAGCCCTGTTGCCTGGTTGCGACCCCGTGCACAAGGTGAGCGTGATTCCGCGCGGCCGTGCACTGGGCGTCACCCTGTCGCTGCCTGAAATGGATCGTTACAGCCTGTACCGCAACCAGATGCTGGCCAAGATCTGCATGCTGTTCGGCGGCCGTGTGGCTGAAGAGCTCTTTACCGGCGACATCTCGACCGGCGCATCGAACGATTTCGAACGCGCCACCGACATGGCGCGTGACATGGTTACGCGTTACGGCATGTCCGACTCGCTGGGGCCCATGGTCTATGCGGAGAATGAAGGTGAAGTGTTCCTTGGCCGCTCGGTGACCACGCACAAGAACATCTCCGAGGCGACCATGCAGAAGGTTGACGGCGAGATCCGGCGCATACTCGACGAGCAGTATGCATTGGCAACAAAGATTCTGACCGAGAACCGCGACAAGGTTGAGGCGATGACGGCTGCGCTGCTGGAATGGGAAACCATCGATGCAGAGCAGATTGCAGACATCATGGCCGGCAACCCGCCGCGCCCGCCCAAGCCAAGTGGCAGCAAGCCCACCGAGCCGCCCAAGGATGCCACCCCGACCGCGCCGGCCACTGGCCAGCCTGCACAGGAATCCTGAGGCAGTCCTTAGACGTTAGTTGCTAGTCCTTGGTTGATCGGCCCTGGAGTTGGTTTTCCAGCTAGCGACTAACGACTGGCGACCAGCGACTGATATGCATCTGCACTGCGGCAAATACTCCCTCTCACTCGATCGCCCCCTGGTCATGGGCATCGTCAATGTCACGCCCGACTCTTTCTCCGATGGCGGCCACCACCTGTCGCACGATGCGGCGGTGGCTCACGCGCGCCAGCTGCTGACCGAAGGTGCGGACATCCTCGACATCGGTGGTGAATCCACCCGTCCCGGCGCGCAGCCGGTTTCGGTGCAGGATGAGCTGGCGCGCGTGCTGCCGGTGATCGAGGCCTTGCGCAGCGACAACGCGCCGCTGTCCATCGATACCTGGAAGCCGGAGGTCATGCGCGCGGCGATCGCTGCCGGTGCCTGCATGGTCAACGACATCAATGCGCTGCAGGCAGAGGGCGCGCTGCAGGCAGTGGCGGACAGCGATGCAGCCGCGTGCCTGATGCACATGCAGGGGCAGCCGCAAACCATGCAGGAGGCGCCCCATTACGCGCGGGTGGTCGATGAAGTGCGTGCGCACCTGCAGCATCGTATCGCAGCGCTCGAAGCCGCCGGTGTGGTGCGCAACCGCATTGTGATTGATCCAGGGTTTGGCTTTGGCAAGACGCTGCCCCATAATCTCGACCTGCTGCGTCATCTCGATGCATTTGCCGAACTGGGCGTGCCCGTGCTGGCCGGCCTGTCGCGCAAATCCATGCTGGGTGCAATCACCGGGCAGGATGTGAACCATCGTGTTCATGCCAGCGTGGCGGCAGCGTTGCTGGCAGTGGAGCGCGGCGCGCGCATCGTGCGCGTGCACGACGTGCAGGCGACGGTGGATGCGCTCAAGGTGTGGCGAGCTGTGGTTGGGAACGATTGAGTCTTCCGCAGATTACCTCGCACAGGTTCTTGCGCCCTAGGGGTGCACAGGTTGACGCAGATTAGTGAGCAGGTAAAAAATCACGCAGACGCTGAACCGGGTGCAGTGGTTCAATCTGCGTGAATCTGCGGATCAATGTTGTTTGGGAGTGGTGATGAGCAGGAAATATTTTGGTACCGATGGTGTGCGTGGCAAAGTGGGAGAATTCCCGATCACGCCCGAATTCGTCATGCATCTGGGTTATGCCGCGGGCAAGGTGCTCGCCTCCGCCGACTGGCATCTGTCGGAAGGCGCTCACCCGGCGGTGCTGATCGGCAAGGACACGCGCATCTCCGGCTATCTGCTGGAATCTGCCCTGCAGGCCGGGCTGATCGCCGCCGGCGTGGACGTTTACCTGGCCGGCCCCATTCCGACCCCGGCCGTGGCCTACCTGACCCGCGCCCTGCGCCTGCAGGCCGGCGTGGTGATCTCGGCTTCGCACAATCCCTTCGAGGACAACGGCATCAAGTTCTTCTCCGGTGACGGCAACAAGCTGCCGGATGAGACCGAGCGCGCCATCGAAGCGGGCCTGGATGCGCCCATCATTACCATGCCCTCCGCCAGACTGGGCAAGGCCAGGCGCATCGACGATGCCGCGGGGCGCTACATCGAATTCTGCAAGAGCAGCTTCCCGCATGAACTGGATCTGCGCGGCCTCAAGCTGGTGGTCGATTGCGCGCACGGTGCGGCCTACCACATTGCCGGCCATGTGTTCCACGAACTGGGTGCAGAGGTGCTGCCCATCGGCGTGCAGCCGGATGGCAAGAACATCAATGATGGCTACGGAGCCACTTCGCCGGCCAACCTGCAGCAGGCAGTCAGGCAGCATGGTGCGGATCTCGGTGTTGCGCTCGACGGTGACGGCGACCGCCTGGTGATGGTGGATGCCGAAGGGCGTCTGTACGACGGCGACCAGCTGATCTACGTGATTGCCAGGCACCGCCTGGCACAGGGCCAGCTCAAGGGCGGCGTGGCCGGCACCCTGATGACCAACCTCGGCTTCGAGCACGCCATGCAGCGCATGGGCATACCGTTTGCGCGCGCCAAGGTGGGCGACCGTTACGTGATGGAGCTCTTGTTGCAGAAGCGCTGGCAGCTGGGCGGCGAGAACTCCGGTCATATCATCTGCCTGGACCGCCACAGCACCGGCGACGGCATCATTTCGGCGCTGCAGGTGCTGGATGCGCTGCGCACCGGCAAGCAGACCCTGGCGCAGGCGGTTGCCGACCTGACCATGTACCCGCAGGTGCTGATCAACGTGCGCGTGTCCAAAGGGTCTGACCTGCTCGCCCACGAAGCAGTGCTCGCCGCAGTGAGCGCGGCGGAAGCGGCGCTGCACGGCAGGGGGCGTGTGCTGCTGCGCCCGTCGGGGACTGAGCCGTTGCTGCGCGTGATGGTGGAAGGGGAAGACCGCGCTGCGGTGCAGCAGTGGGCGGAGCATATCGCCGGGGTGATCAAGGGCCTGACCTGATCCGTCAGCCTGTGAGCGCCTGCCGTAATGATGTAGTATTCATGCACAGACGTTGCGCATCAACGGAGACCACCCTGACAGGGACAGGAAATGGCTGAACAATCCCGCTTGGCGGAAATCATCGACAAGACGGTCGATACCCAGGAAGGCAAGCTGCAGAAGAATCTGCTGATCCTGGCGTGCGCCTTCATGAATTTTGCCGTCATGCTGTGGCTGGCCATCTACTGGGCGATGGGCAAGAACTACTCTAGCAACGTGCCGCTGGCCTACCAGGCCATCTCCATCGCCTCCCTCGTGTACTACCTGAAGACACGCAATTTCGAGCTGTTCCGTTTCGTCCAGCTCGGGCTGTTCCTGTTTGCGCCTTTCATCATGCAGTGGAGCATAGGCAGCTCGGTCACCGCCAGCGGCATGATGCTGTGGGCCCTGCTGGCGCCCGTGGCTGCCGTGGTGGTGTCGGGCTGGCGCGAATCCGTGCCCTGGTTCGTTGCCTACATCGTGCTGACCTTCGTGTCCGGCGTGTTCGATTATTTCCTCGGCGTGGGCGGCACCGGCGGCCTGGAGATGAAAACCATCGGCGTGTTCTTTGCGCTCAACTTTGCCGCGTTGTCCTCCATCGTGTATTTCCTCCTGCGCTACTTCGTGCTGGAAACCGAAAAGATCAAGAAGCAGCTGGACGAACAGCACGCACTGCTGGCCGAAGAGCAGAAGAAGTCCGAACGCCTGCTGCTCAATGTGCTGCCCACCAGCATCGCCGAGCGCCTCAAGGAAAACCAGGGGCTGATCGCGGACGGCCATGCCGATGTGACCGTCATGTTCGCCGACATCACCAACTTCACCCAGATGACCGAAGAGATGGCACCCAAGGAGATGGTGGAACTGCTCAACAAGATTTTCACCTGGTTTGACTCGATGTCGGAAAAATACGGCCTGGAGAAGATCAAGACCATAGGCGATGCCTACATGGTGGTGGGGGGGCTCACGCGCGACCAGATGGACTACGTGCGCAACGTGGCCGATATGGCGCTGGAGATGAATGAGTTCGTGTCACTGCATCCGGAGCTGGCCAGTCACAACCTCGGCCTGCATGTGGGCATCGCCACCGGCCCGGCCGTGGCCGGGGTGATCGGCACCAAGCGCTTCATCTACGACCTGTGGGGCGATACCGTGAACATTGCCAGCCGCCTTTCGGATGACGGCAAGCGCGGCGACATCCTCACCGACAAGACCACCTACAATCGCCTGCGCCAGCACTACACCTTCGAGCCGCCCACAGTGATCAGCGTCAAGGGCAAGGGCGAGATGTCCATCTACCGCCTGACCGGCAAGGTCAAGGACGGCGCGCACCACCCCGATTTCCACCAATAGGCTCAGGCCCCCAGCAGCGCGCGCCACAGTTCGCGTACCGGTGCGGTGTCGATCGCGCCGTGTGCCAGGCGTGCCGGTGAGATGTTGTTCAGGCGCATGCGGTGCTGTTCGCGACGCAGGGCCCGATAAACCTCCTGCACCTTCCCGCTCAGCGTTGCGTCAATCAGCCCCAGCTGGGCCGCCACCCCGAGCAGGGCGAGGTTGCCGCTGTTGGCGGTCAGCTCCGCATGCTGGCTGGCGTGCGCCAGCACCATGAACTGCACCATGAATTCCACGTCCACCATGCCGCCGGCATCGTGCTTGATGTCGAACAGCTCGCTCTTGTTTGGGTGGCCGTCGTGCATCTTCTGGCGCATGGCGACGATCTCCTGGCGCAGCCCGGCCAGATCGCGCGGGCGCTGCAACACGGCCCTGCGGATCACCTCGAACTTCGCGCCGACGCCGCCGTCGCCCGCGCTGAAACGCGCGCGGGTCAATGCCTGGTGTTCCCACACCCAGGCTTCCTCCTGCTGGTACTGTTCGAAGGCATCGATGCTGCTCACCAGCAGGCCGCTGGCGCCGTTGGGGCGCAGGCGCAGGTCGGTCTCGTACAGACGCCCGGCCGAGGTGTAACTGCTCAGCACGGTGTTGATGCGCTGCGCCAGGCGCGCGTAGATCTCGCCGGCATCCGGATGGAGGTCGTCGTAGAGGAAGATCAGGTCGAGGTCGGAGGCGTAGCCCAGCTCGCGCCCGCCCAGCTTGCCGTAGGCGATGATGGCGAAGTGGTGCTGTTCCTGGTGCTTTTTGCGCGCGTCACGCCAGCACAGTTCCAGCACGTGGCGCAGGATCAGGTCGGCCAGGTCGCTCAGGTGGTCGCTCAGTTTCTCCAGCGGCAGCAGGCCCTGGATATCCATGGCGAGCAGGTGGAAGGTCTGGCTGTGGTGGAACTGGCGCAGGATGTCCATGGCGCGCTCCAGGTCGTCGCTGCTGTCGGTCAGCTGCGCCTGCAGCAGCGCATCCAGCGCGGCCCAGTCCGGCGCGCGGTAGATTTCGCGCGCATCCAGCAGCTCATCGAGCAGGAAGGGGTGGGTCACCAGATAGTCGGCGGCCCACTCGCTGGCGCTGCAGATGCCGACCACGCGCTGCAGCACCAGCGGGTATTCGGCCAGGAAGGCGAGGTAGGAAGCGCGGCGGCTGATGGCTTCGAGCAGCTTGAGCACGCGCCGCAGCGTTTCATCGGCATTGTCGGCGCCGGCGCACAGGCGGATGAATTGCGGCAGCACCTTGTCCATGCGCTGGCGGCTGAGCTCGGGCAGCTGGCGATAGCGGCTGCTGTCGCGCAGCTGCAGCAGGTGCGCCGCCATCTCGGCGCCATCGCGGTAGCCCAGGGCTTGCAGGCCGGGCTGCAGGGTTTCCGGGCTCAGGCCCTCGCCCCACAGGCTGTCGCTCTCGCCCTCAGGTTCCGCCGTGGCGGCCTCTTCCGTGCTGAAGATCTCGCCGAAATTGCGGCTGACGAAATCGCGGTGAGCATCGAGCACCGCAAGCATGGCGGGGTAATCGGCAAAGCCCATCGCCGCGGCGATGATTTCCTGGTCCTCCGCCTTCTCCGGCAGGTCCTGCGTCTGCTGGTCTTCCAGGTATTGCAGGCGATGCTCGAGGTTGCGCAGGAACACATAGGCGCGATCCAGTGCCATCTGCGTATCCGCACTGAACTGGCCGTTCTCGCACAGCTGCTGCAGCACGCGCCGGGTGGGGCGGATGCGCAGGCGCGGGTCGCGTCCGCCGCGGATCAGCTGGAACACCTGCGCGATGAACTCGATCTCGCGGATGCCGCCGGGGCCGAGCTTGATGTTGTTGCGGCGGTCGCGGCGCAGCACTTCCTGGCGTATCTGCGCATGCAGCTTGCGCATTGATTCGAAGGCGCCGAAGTCCAGGTATTTGCGGAACACGAAGGGCTGCGCCAGCTGCATCAGGGAGGACGTTTCCGGATGATCCGGCGGCGAGATCACGCGCGCCTTGATCCAGGCATAGCGTTCCCACTCGCGTCCCTGCGTGACCAGATATTCCTCCAGCGCGGCAAAGCTCATCGCCAGCGCACCGCTGTCGCCATAGGGACGCAGGCGCATGTCCACGCGGAACACGTAGCCGTCCGCGGTGAGTTCGTTGATCAGGTTGATGATCTTGCGCCCGACGCGGGTGAAGAAGTCGTTGTTGTCGATCTGGCGCGGACCGCTGGTCTGGCCGTCTTCGGGGTAGATGAAGATCAGGTCGATGTCCGACGATACGTTCAGTTCACCGCCGCCCAGCTTGCCCATGCCGATGACCAGCAGCTGCTGTGGTCCGGCGCTTTCCTCGCCGATCGGCGTGCCGTACTGCTCGCCCAGTGCACGCATGGCAAATTCCTGTGCGTGCTGGATCACGATCTCCGCCAGCGCGGTCATGGTCTGCATCACCTCGTCCAGATCGGCCAGGCCGCCCAGGTCGCGCGTCAGCAGCTTCAGCATCACCAGCTTGCGCAGGCGGCGCAGCGCGCGCGCCAGCTCTTCTTCCGTGGCGATCGGCATGTCGCCGAGCCAGCCGCGCATCTCAGACTCCGTGCAGGGGCTGGCGTAATGCCGTTGCAGCCATGGCAGCAGGGCGGCATCGCCATCAAGCAGGCGCTGCACATAGCGGCTGGCGAGGCGGGTGCGCTGCAGCAGGGCGGAAAAATCGGCGTTTGATGCAGGCATGGCGGTATTCATGGCGTGGGCTAGGGAGTAAAATGCGCGCTTGATCCGGAGCATTATAAATCCCCCATGTTGACCCTGTCCCACAAGCTTGCCGCGCTGCCGTGCGAGCAGTTGCCATGCTAAACCAGTCCCTGCGCATGGCCTGGCGCGGCCTCAATCAGCTCACCCGCCTGGCGGTGGTGATACTGCTGTTGCTGGCGTTTGCCGCGGCCGGGCTGGTGATCGCCCTGCGCCACTGGGTGCTGCCGGAGATAGGGCAATACCATGGCCGCATCGTGGCCGCGGCCACTGCTGCACTGGGCCAGCCGGTAGAGATCGACCAGATCGAGGCCGACTGGCGCGGCATCGGGCCGCACCTGCGCCTGAGCGGCATCCGCCTGCTCACGCCGCAGAAGAAGACCGCACTGGCGCTGCAGCACGTTGACCTGGTGGTGTCGTGGATGACGCTGCTGAGCGGCGAGCTGCGCCTGGCCAGCCTGGAAATCGACCGCCCCGAGTTGCTGGTGCGGCACACTGCGCAGGGCAAGGTGCAGGTGTCCGGCATTGCGCTGGCCGAGCAGCTGCAGGACCAGGCGCAGGACACCGGCAGCGGTTTTGCCAACCTGTTGCTGGCGCATTCGCGCATCGTGGTGCGCGACGCGCAGATCGCCTGGCTGGATGAAAAGAGGCACGCGCCGCTGCTGATGTTCCGCGATGTGAACCTGCTGATCCGCAACAGCTGGCACCACCATCGGTTTGCCATGCGCGCCGTGCCGCCGGCAGAGCTGGCGACAGCACTGGATGTACGCGGTGACCTGTTCGGCAACACCCTGGATGAGATGGCCAGCTGGAGCGGCGAGCTGTTTACCCAGCTCGACTATGCGGATGTGGGCGCGTGGAAAACCTGGCTGCCATTGCCCAATGCGTTCAAGCGCGGCAAGGGCGCGGTGCGCGGCTGGGTGGGGGTGGAGGACGGCCGCATCAATGCGGTGACGGCCGATCTGGCGCTGGAAAATGTGCAGACCCGCCTGGCCGAGGATCTGCCCGCGCTCGAGATCCGCAAGCTGCGCGGGCGGGCTGGCTGGCGCGAGGTGGAGGACGGCTTCGAGGTAACAAGCAATAATCTGGCCTTCAAGCTGTATGATGGCTTCGAGCTGAAACCGACCAGCATCCTGCTCTCCCTGCACCAGGCGGACCAGCTGTCGTGGGGGCGTGGCGAGGTGCGTGCAAATACGCTGGAGCTGGGAGACTTTGCCACGCTGATGGAGTTCCTGCCGCTCGAGCCCTCGTTCAAACAGAAGTTTGCCGCGTACGCGCCGCAGGGTCATGTAGACAACCTGCAGGCGCAATGGGAGAGCGAGCAGGGCAAGCCGGCGCGTTATCAGCTGAAGGCGCGCTTCAACCAGCTGGCGATGCATCGCGTCGGCCACTTGCCGGGCTTTTCCGGGCTGAGCGGCGAGGTGGATGGCGATGACAGCGGGGGCACCCTGTCCATCAACGCACACAGGCTGAAACTTGAAGTGCCGGAATTCCTGGCCGAGCCGCTGGCATTCGACTCGGTCACCGCGCAATCCAGCTGGCAAAGCGACGGCGCACAGATCGAGGTGAAGCTCAGCAATGCTTCGCTGGTGAACGCCGACCTGGCCGGCAGCGCCTATGGAAGCTATCGTACGATGGCAGACGGCCCCGGCAAGATCGACGCCACCCTGCATCTGACACGCGCCGAGCTGTCGCGCGTGCACCGCTACCTGCCCGAGGCCCTGGTCGGCAAGGAAACCAGCGCCTGGCTGACTCGCGCCCTGCTGGATGGTCACAGCAACGATGCCAGCCTGCGTCTGCAGGGTGACCTCAACGATTTCCCTTTTGCCGATAGCCGCAAGGGCATGTTCCAGGTGCGTGCACATGTGAACAACGGCAAACTGGATTACGCACCGGGGTGGCCGCGCCTGGACAATGTCGATGCCGATTTCCAGATGCTGGGGAAACAGATCGCGGTCAGCGGCGGCAGCGCCACCACGGTGGGAGCGCGCCTGAAGCGAGTCAGTGTGACCCTGCCCGATTTCACGAGCCACGACCTGCTGTTGCAGATACGCGGCGAGCAGGAAGGCGACATCGCGCCGTGCCTGGACTTCATCCAGAAAAGCCCGGTGCGCGGCTACCTGTCCGGTTTTACCGATGAGGCCAGGGCGCACGGCAATGGCCACCTGGCCCTGCAGCTCGACATTCCGCTGACGGGCAAGCTGCCGCTCAAGGTGAACGGCAGCTATCACTTTGCCGATCACGAAGTGGAGCTTGCGCCATACCTGCCCACCCTGCGCAAGGTCAATGGCGACCTGCGCTTCACGGAGGCGGGTGTGTCGGCACAGAATCTGGTCGCCCAGGTGCTGGGCGGGCCGGCGAAGCTGACGCTGGATACCGCCGCCAGCGGCGAAATTCATGCGCATGCCGGCGGCGCAACCAACCTGGATGCATTGCGCAAGCAGGTGGCATTGCCGCTGGCGCACAGGCTGCGCGGCGTCACGCCGTGGACGCTGGACGTCACGGTACAGGATCAGCAGAGCCACCTCGTGTTTGACAGCACCTTGCAGGGGCTGCAATCGGACCTGCCCGCGCCGTTCAACAAGCGCGCGGGCGACAGCAGCGTGCTGCATTTCGAGCAGGAGCGCCAGGATGCAAACCACGAGACGCTGACACTGCAATACGACAAATGGCTCAATGCCCGCCTGCAACGGGCGCCGGATGCGGACGGGCAGTGGCGCGTGCAGCGCGGCAAGGTGCTGCTGGGCAGTGCCGCGCGCAACGGCGACAAGGGGCGCGAGCGCGATGGTGTGTGGGTGAAGGGCACGCTGCCGCTGCTGGTGGTGGAAGGCTGGCGCGGCATCCTGGGCGCGGGCGGCGGCGCCGGCGGGCTGGAACTGGCCGGGGCCGACGTGCAGATCGGCAAGCTTAGCGGTTACGGCAGCACGGTGAAGGACCTGCGCGTGCGTGCCAGCAGTCGTGATGGCGTGCTGAGCGCGCAGCTGGCTTCGCGTGAAATCAACGGCGAAGTGAGCTGGGACGGCGCCGCGCAGGGCTCATTGGTGGCGCGCCTGAAAAATCTGTATCTGGGTGAAGGCGAGGCCGTCGCCGCAACCGCTCCGGCCACGCAAGCGGCCGGAACCGCCGCATCTGCCGCGACAGCCACCAGCGCCAGCCCGGCCGTGACTGCCTTGCCCGCGCTGGACGTGGCGATCGAGCATTTGTCGGTCAAGGGACACCTGCTGGGCAAGCTCGAGCTGCAGGCGCGGCAGCAGGAGGGCGATTACGCGCTGCAGCAGCTGCGGCTGACCAACCCGGATGCCGTGCTGAGCGCGGATGGGGTATGGAAGATGCAGACGGGCGCCGAGCAGAGCCGCGTCAACCTGCGTCTGGAGATCAGCAATGCCGGCAATCTGCTGGGTCGTTACGGCTACCCGGACAGCGTGCGCAACGGCAGCGGCAGGTTCGAGGCGGCGCTGAGCTGGCCGGGTGCCCCGCAAGCGTTCGATTATGCCGTGCTGGACGGCACGCTCAGGCTGGAAACCGGCAAGGGGCAGTTCCTGCAGATCGAGCCGGGGGTGGGCAAGCTGCTCAGCGTGATGAGCCTGCAGGCTCTGCCCAAGCACCTGTCGCTGGATTTCGGCGATGTGTTCCGCAAGGGCTTCGAGTTCGACAAGATCACCGGCAGCGGCGCCATCCACAATGGCCTGCTGCAGACCAGTGACTTCATGGTGGAAGGCTCGGCCGCCAAGGTCACCATGGAAGGGCAGGTGGATCTGCAGCGCGAGACCCAGGCCTTGCGCGTCAAGGTGTATCCGGCCGTGGGCAGCAGTGTGTCGCTGCTGTCGTTTGCGGCCGGCCCTGCTGTCGGTGTGGGTGTTTACCTGACCAACAAATTGCTGCGCGATCCGCTCGATAAGTTGGCATCGTTTGAATACAATGTGACTGGCAGCTGGTCTAACCCGCAAGTGGAAAAAGTGGGTGCGCCGCCGCCTCAGGAACCCGTTGCACCAAATTAATCGAAGAGGACAGTCATGGCAGATATCGATTCAACCCAGAAGCGGATTGCCGCACAGGCAAACGCGTTCAAGGTTGCCGCCGTGCAGATGGCCTCGGGCCCGAATGTGGCAGGCAATCTGAATGAGGCTGGCCGCCTGATCGAAAAGGCGGTGGCACAAGGTGCGCGACTGGTCGTGTTACCCGAATTCTTTACCATCATGGGCGTAGGCGATGCCGACCGCGTGGCCGTACGCGAGCAGCCCGGTCAGGGCGTGATGCAGAATTTCCTGGCCGAGCAGGCGCGCAAGCACCGCATCTGGCTGGTGGGCGGTTCCATCCCGCTGATGGCCGATGCGCCGGACAAGGTGCGCAACAGCTGCCTGGTATACGATGAAACCGGTACCCAGGTGGGGCGCTACGACAAGATACACCTGTTCAATCTGGATCTCGGCAACGAGCACTACCATGAAGCAGCTTCCATCGAGCCGGGTAACCAGGTGGTGGTGGTCGACAGCCCGTTCGGCCGCATCGGCCTGGCGGTATGCTACGACCTGCGCTTCCCGGAGCTGTTCCGTGCCATGAAGGATATCGACATCATCGTGCTGCCGTCGGCGTTCACCGCCACGACCGGCAAGGTGCACTGGGAAGTGCTGGTGCGCGCGCGCGCCATCGAAAACCTGTCCTATGTGATCGCGGCAGCGCAGGGCGGCTACCATGTCAACGGCCAGGAAACCCATGGCCACAGCATGATCGTCGATCCCTGGGGCCGCATCCTGGACGAGCTGCCGCGCGGCTCCGGCGTGGTGATGGCCGATGTGAATCCGTCCTATCAGCGCAGTCTGCGTGCCAGTCTGCCGGCGCTGGCGCATCGTGCCCTGCGCCAGTGCAAGCTGGGCAGCGACTGATCCCTGTGCTGCCCGTGATGCGCTGCGCAAGCGGCGCATCTTCCGAATAACTGCTGTTCTTCTCAAGCTGTGACCATGCCAAAAGACTCCACGTTTGCCCTCGCGCAACAGACATTGCTGACTCCCTACTCGCTGGACGAGCGCAGTCTGGAGCAGGTGTTCGGCAAGATGCTGGCGCATCGCGTCGATTACGCCGACCTGTATTTCCAGTACGGCCGCGCCGAGAGCTGGTCGCTGGAGGAGGGCATCGTCAAGTCCGGCAGCTTCAGCATAGACCAGGGCGTGGGCGTGCGCGCGGTGAGCGGCGAGAAGACGGCATTTGCCTATTCCGACGACATCAGCCTGGCCGCGCTCGACAATGCTGCGCTGGCCACCCGCGCCATCGCCCGCCAGGGCAGCAGCCGGAACGCCCCCATGCTGAGCCGCGGCCGCGCCGGCGAGCTGTATCTTCCGCACGACCCGGTGGCCAGCCTGAGTGCGGCCGACAAGGTGGCACTGCTGGAACGGCTGGAGCGCCATGCGCGCGCGCTCGATCCGCGCGTCACCCAGGTGATGGCCGGGCTGTCCGGCGAATACGAGGTGGTGCTGGTCGCACGCAGCGACGGCCTGATGAACGCTGACATCCGCCCGCTGGTGCGCCTGTCGCTGCAGGTGATCGTGGAGAGCAACGGCCGCCGCGAACAGGGCTCTGCAGGCGGTGGCGGGCGCTACGACTACGGCTATTTCAGCGACGACCTGCTGCAGCAATACGCCAAAGAGGCCGTGCACCAGGCGGTGGTCAACCTCGATGCGCGCCCGGCTCCGGCCGGCAACATGACCGTGGTGCTCGGCCCCGGCTGGCCCGGCATCCTGCTGCACGAGGCGGTGGGCCACGGCCTGGAGGGCGACTTCAACCGCAAGGGCAGCTCGGCCTTCTCCGGCCGCATCGGCGAGCGTGTCGCCGCCCAGGGGGTGACCGTGGTGGATGATGGCAGCATCGTCAACCGGCGCGGCTCGCTGCAGATGGACGACGAGGGCAATCCCACCCAGCGCACCGTGCTCATCGAGGACGGCATCCTGCGCGGCTACCTGCAGGACAGCATGAATGCACGCCTGATGAACACCGCGGTGACCGGCAATGCGCGGCGCGAATCGTATGCGCACCTGCCGATCCCGCGCATGACCAACACCATGATGCTGAACGGCGCGCACGATCCGGCAGAGATCATCGCCTCGGTCAAGCACGGCCTGTATGCCGCCAATTTCGGCGGCGGCCAGGTCGACATCACCAGCGGCAAGTTTGTGTTCTCGACCACCGAGGCCTACCTGATCGAGGATGGCAGGATCACCTATCCGGTCAAGGGCGCCACCCTGATCGGCAACGGCCCCGAGGCACTCACCCGGATCAGCATGATAGGCAACGACCTTGCCCTGGATAGCGGCGTCGGCACCTGCGGCAAGGAAGGGCAGAGCGTGCCGGTGGGTGTGGGTCAGCCTACGGTGCGCATCGACGGGCTGACGGTAGGGGGGACAGCGTAACGGCAGTGACGTGAGAAGGGCGCGCCTGCGCTGCCAAAGGGGGAAGGGTGATGGGGTTTTACGCTTCTCCCTTCCCCCTTGACCCTTCTCCGCATTGTATAATTCGCGCCCATTATGTTGATTCTACGCGGACTCCACTCCCCCGACCGGCAGCCTGTTGCAGTGACCATCGGCAATTTCGATGGCGTGCATCTGGGCCATCAGGCCATGCTGGCGGAATTGCGCCGCGCCGCACAGGCGCGCGGCCTGCCCACGGCCGTGGTGATCTTCGAGCCGCACCCGCGCGAATTCTTCACCCCGGACAAGGCACCCACCCGATTGACCAACCTGCGCGAGAAGCTGGAGCTGCTGGCCGAGCACCATGTGGACCGCGTGCACGTGTGCCGCTTCAACCAGAAGTTCTCGCAGATGAGCGCGGCGAACTTCATCCACTCGCTGCATGCCGACATGCAGGCGAAACATGTGCTGATCGGTGACGACTTCCGCTTCGGCAGCGGCCGCAGCGGCGATTTTGCGCTGATGGAAAAGATCGGCATGCAGCAGGGCTTTTCGGTGGCGGCGATGCACAGCGTGCTGCATGACGGCGTGCGCGTCTCCAGCACCGCAGTGCGGGCTGCGCTGGCAGCGGGGGACATGCGCACTGCCGCGCGCTACCTGGGGCGGCCCTACAGCATCAGCGGGCGCGTGGTGCATGGCGACAAGCTGGGGCGCGACATCGGCTTTCCCACTGCCAACCTGCAGCTGAAGCACAACCGCCCGCCGCTGTCCGGCATCTTCGTGGTGCGCGTCCACGGCGACCATTTCGCGCCGCAGCACGGCGCGGCCAGCCTGGGCGTGCGTCCCACGGTGAAGGCCAACGGCCGTGCCGTGCTGGAAGTGCACCTGCTGGATTTTGCGCAGGACATATATGGCCATCACCTGCGCGTGGAGTTTCTGCACAAGCTGCGCGACGAGGCCAAATACCCCGACCTGCCCAGCCTGATCCAGCAGATCGCGCTGGATGTGGAGCAGACCCGGAAGTATTTTCACCACCTGAATGCCGAGACTGCCGCATAGACGCCGTGTTGCCCCGGCAGCGCTGCTGTCCCTGCAGGTGGTGGACTTTGAGTTTTGATTTGGATTGAACATGACTGATTACAAGAACACCCTCAACCTGCCCGATACCCCCTTCCCCATGCGCGGCGACCTGCCCAAACGCGAGCCGCAGATGCTGGCGCAGTGGCAGGCGCAGCAGCGCTACCAGAAGATCCGCGCGGCAAGTAAAGGACGCCGGAAATTCATCCTGCACGACGGCCCGCCCTACGCCAACGGCGACATCCACATCGGCCACGCCGTGAACAAGGTGCTGAAGGACATCATCATCAAGAGCCGCACCCTGGCGGGTTTCGATGCGCCCTATGTGCCGGGCTGGGACTGCCACGGCCTGCCCATCGAGCTGCAGGTTGAGAAGAAACACGGCAAGGAGATTGCGCCGGCGCGCTTCCGCGAACTGTGCCGCGAATATGCGGCCGAGCAGGTGGAGCGGCAGAAGAAGGACTTCATCCGCCTCGGCGTGCTGGGCGACTGGGACCATCCCTACCTGACCATGGCATTCAAGACCGAGGCCGAGATCATCCGTGCGCTGGGCAAGATCCATCAGCGCGGCTACCTGTACCAGGGCAAGAAGCCGGTGAACTGGTGCCTGGACTGCCAGTCGGCCCTAGCCGAGGCCGAGGTGGAATACGAGGACAAGACCTCGCCCGCCATCGACGTGGGCTTCGAGGTGCACGACAAGGCGGCGCTGGGCAAGGCCATGCACGTTGAGCTGCCCGCCGCGGCCAAGGTGTATGCGGTGATCTGGACTACCACGCCGTGGACGCTGCCCGCCAACCAGGCGGTGAGCGTGCATCCAGAATTCGAATACCGGCTGCTGAAGACCGAGAAAGGCTATGTGTTGCTGGTGGCCGAGCTGGCCGACGCCTGCCTCAAGCGTTACGAGCTGGAGGGCGAAGTGGTTGGCCACTGCAAGGGCAAGGCGCTGGAGTGCCTGCCGCTGCAGCACCCCTTCCATGCGCGCCAAGTGCCCATCATCTGCGGCGAACATGTCACGCTGGAAGCGGGTACCGGCCTGGTGCACACCGCGCCGGCGCACGGCCTGGACGACTACTTCGTCGGCCAGAAATACAACCTGCCCAACGACAACCCGGTGGGCGATGACGGCAAATTCATTTCCACCACGGCGCCGGCCGGCAGCACGCCGCTGGCCGGGCTGTTTGTGTGGAAGGCCAACGATGTGGTGATCGACTGCCTGAAGGGCAGCGGCCACCTGCTGCACCTGCAGAAGATGCAGCACAGCTACCCGCACTGCTGGCGCCACAAGACGCCGATCATCTTCCGTTCCACGCCGCAGTGGTTCATCGGCATGGAACAGAATTCGCAGAGCCAGGCGCTGCTGCGCGAAGTGGCCAACCAGGCGGTGGCCGACACCGATTTCTACCCGGCCTGGGGGCGCGCGCGGCTGGAAGCGATGATCGCCAAGCGCCCGGATTGGTGTGTGTCGCGCCAGCGCAACTGGGGCGTGCCCATGCCTTTCTTCGTGCACAAGGAGACTCAGCAACTGCACCCGCGCACTGACGAGCTGCTGGAGGCGGTGGCCAAGCGCGTGGAACAGCAGGGCATCGAGGCCTGGTTCAGCCTGGATGCAGCCGAGCTGCTGGGGGCGGATGCGGCGCACTACCGCAAGCTGTCCGACACGCTGGATGTGTGGTTCGATTCCGGCGCCACCCATGCGGCCGTGCTGCGCCAGCGCGGCGACCTGGGCTTCCCAGCCGACCTGTATCTGGAAGGCTCCGACCAGCACCGCGGCTGGTTCCAGTCTTCGCTGCTCACCGCCTGCGCCATTGACGGGCGCGCGCCGTACGATGCCCTGCTGACGCACGGCTTCGTGGTGGACGGCAGCGGCCACAAGATGAGCAAGTCCAAGGGCAACGTCATTGCGCCGCAGAAGATCTTCGACACCCTGGGCGCGGACATCCTGCGCCTGTGGGTGGCGGCGACCGACTATTCCGGCGAGCTGACCATTTCGGATGAGATCCTCAAGCGCGTGGTGGAAGGCTACCGCCGCATCCGCAACACCCTGCGCTTCCTGCTGGCCAACATCGCCGACTACGACCATGCGCAGCATGCGCTGCCGGTGGGAGAGTGGCTGGAGATCGACCGCTACGCGCTGGTGCTGCTGCACAAGCTGCAGGCCGAGGTGCGCGACGACTACGACCGCTTCGAGTTCCACCTGGTGGTGCAGAAGCTGCAGTCGTTCTGCTCGGAAGAGCTGGGCGGCTTCTATCTCGACATTCTCAAGGACAGGCTGTACACAACCGCGGCGGATTCGAAATCGCGCCGCTCGGCGCAGAATGCGCTGTACCACATCACCCACAGCCTCACCCGGCTGATGGCACCCATCCTCAGCTTTACCGGCGAGGAAGTGTGGGCGCTGTTGAGCGGCAAGGCTGATGCCAGCGTGTTTGAAGAGCTGTGGTACGAGGTGCCGGCTGCGGCGCTGGATGCGGCTGCGATCAGTGCCTGGGGCGATATCCGCAACGTGCGCGAGCTGGTGAACAAGAGCCTGGAAGAGAAGCGTGCGGCCGGTGTGATCGGCTCCGCGCTGGCCGCCGAGGTGGATGTTTACGCACATGGTGCGACATATGAGTCACTCAAGCGCCTGGGCGATGACCTGAAATTCGTGTTCATCACCTCGCGTGCCAGCGTGCATCAGCGCGAGGGGGCGGCGGTCGAGATCCAGGTCGCGGCGAGCGCTCACACCAAGTGCGAGCGCTGCTGGCACTACCGCGAGGACGTGGGCAGCGATGCGGCACACCCCACCCTGTGCGGCCGTTGCAGCAGCAACCTGTACGGCAGCGGCGAGGCGCGCAGCCATGCTTAACGCCCTCTCCCGGCGCGATGCGCCACCCTCTCCCGCGAGGGGGAGAGGGGAGTTGTTAATCTGGCTGGGGCTGGCCGCGCTGGTGATCGTGCTGGACCAGATCAGCAAAATGGCGGTCAGCAGCCACCTCGGCTATGGCGAGGGTGTGCGTGTCACCGGCTTTTTCAACCTGGTGCTGGCGCACAATCAGGGCGCGGCATTCAGCTTCCTCAATGACGCCGGCGGCTGGCAGCGCTGGCTGTTTGCACTCATCGCGGTCGCCGCATCGGTGTGGATTGTCTACCTGCTGCGCCGGCATCCGCAGCAGAAGCTGTTCTGCCTGGCGCTGGCGCTGGTGCTGGGCGGCGCACTGGGCAACCTGATAGACCGCATTGCTTACGGTTACGTGATCGACTTCCTGGATTTCCACTGGAACAACAACCATTTTGCGGCATTCAATGTGGCGGATTCGGCCATTTCGGTGGGCGCTGCCTTACTGATCCTGGATAGCCTCAGGAAAAAATCTTAAGGCGGTGCTCCCGCCGTTCAGGAGAATGTTATGGACATCTTGCTAGCCAACCCGCGCGGCTTCTGCGCCGGCGTCGATCGCGCCATCGAGATCGTGGAGCGCGCCATCGAATTGCACGGCGCGCCGATTTACGTGCGCCACGAAGTGGTGCACAACAAGTTCGTGGTGGACAACCTGCGCAAGAAGGGTGCGGTGTTCATCGAGGACCTGGCCGATGTGCCGTCCGGCAGCATCCTGATCTTCAGCGCGCACGGGGTGTCACAGGCTGTGCGCCAGGAAGCCGAGGCGCGCGGCCTGACCATCTTCGACGCCACCTGCCCGCTGGTGACCAAGGTGCACCTGCAGGTGACGCGCATGCGCAACCAGGGCAAGGAAATCATCATGATAGGCCACGCCGGCCACCCGGAAGTGGAGGGCACCATGGGGCACGGACAGGGCGGCATGTACCTGGTGGAGTCGCCAGAGGATGTGGGCAAGCTGCAGGTGAAGGACGAGAACAACCTAGCCTTTGTCACCCAGACTACGCTGTCGGTGGACGATGCCATCACCGTCATCAACGCGCTGAAGCAGCGCTTCCCTAACATCGTCGGCCCCAAGAAGGACGACATCTGCTACGCCACGCAGAACCGCCAGGACGCGGTCAAGCTGATGTCGAAGCAATGCGACCTGGTAATCGTGGTGGGCTCGCCCAACAGCTCCAACTCCAACCGCTTGCGTGAAGTGGCGCGCAATCTCAACGTCCCCTCCTACCTGGTGGACAACGCCAGCGAGGTGAAGCCAGAGTGGCTGCAGGGCAAGCAGCAGATCGGCATCACCGCCGGCGCCTCGGCCCCCGAAGTGCTGGTGCAGGAAGTGATCCAGCGCCTGCAGGAACTGGGTGCAGGCAAGGTGCACGAGCTAGAGGGGATAGACGAGAACGTGGTGTTTCCGTTGCCGAAGGCGTTGCAGCCCTGATGGAGTGACTCACGCCCAGGATCGATAGACGCTTTCTGCTTTGCGTATGCTTAACGTCTCGGCTTGGGGACACCAGCACGCCCGCCGCCAAAGCATTTCTGTACGAACGCCCTCTGGGCTTCGCCCTGTAATTTCTTTTCTTTCGCCTGTCGTTCGCAGGAACGCGAAGATTCTGCCGCGGCACATGCCGCGGCCAGTCGACTTCTTACTTCGGCAGGCGCCCGCGGGTCAGCGGCTGCTGCATTGCATGAGGCGGCTTGCGCCAGCGGCAGATTGGCGGCGAGCAGACACGCGCCGATCATAAGTGTCCATGTTTTCATTTTCGTCTCCATAGGGGTACTGGCAGGGTAAAGGCGCTGCCGGAACAATAAGGCCGCCCCGCATGCAAAATGGGGCGGCCCTATTGTGGTTCAGCCTGTCATTTGCCCTCGAGATACCAGTAGGTTCTCGAACGCACGGCCGGAATCACCGGGCGCAGCCTACCACCGCCTTCGGATGAGCGGCAGTCTGCGGTGTTGCAGGTACTACCCTCAGCGGCACCGCAGCCGATGCAGAACAGTGCCTGGGAATTGCCGATCTGCACGATGCCGCTCACCGGTGAAGGTGGCATGCCGCCGCCGTCGTATACCACGGAGCGGGTGCTTGCGCAGAACGGATTGAGCGAATAGCCACGCGCGACGCCCAGATTGGTGGCGCACGAGTTGGTGCTGCGGGCAATCGGCTGGTTGGTGCCAAAGAACACCTGGCCTACGACTGCCAGGGGTGCGTTCACGACCTTCTCGCCGGGATTCAGCGTAACGTAGTAGCCTTTCTTTCGCTGCGCTTCGGTCAGCTGGCAATAGGGCAGCGGGGTGGCCGCTCCGGTCGTCGCGGTGGAGCATGTGTTCGGGTCTGTGCTGGTGCCGGTGCAGTCGACCAGGTCGTTCTCCACGGTAGTCAAGCCCTGGCTGACGCTGTCGTTGCCGACGTTGTAATCCCTGATCATGTACATGCGGTTGATCACGCCATAGGACTGGTTGCCGTAGAGCGGATGTTCACGGTCGCCGGAGCCGACAAAGATCGCATCGTAGTTGGTCGTGCTGGTCGCGTTGATGATCTCCACCGGGAACAGGAATTTGCGCGGAGTGCCCGGGTTAGCCACCGCGTAGGGCGGGGTGTTGACCCACGGATTGCCGGGGTCGCTTGCATTGGGCCATCCGTATTGGTACATGTAATTGCACGGTGCGCCCCAGGGGCAACCCAGTTGTGCGAGCTGGGTCACCTGCCAAAAGTTGGGCGTATTGCCAGCAGCCGGCTCGAAATCGACACGCCATACGTTGCCGCCCACGTCGACGGCATACAGGCGGTCAACCGTGCCATTGTTATCCCTGTCCACCAGCGTGACATCGGCTGCGATGCTGTAATTCATGGCGTCCACCAGGCAGGTCGCCTGGGTGGTGGTGCCGGTGCAGGTGCTGGGATTATGTGCTGCAGTGCGAAACCAGGAATAATTCCAATAGTTGCCGTCGAAGCGGGGAGCGGCGCTCCACACCAGGGCGCCGGTGATCGCATCCACCGCAAAAATGCCACGCCCCTGGTTGTCCGCTGTGGGCGGCTCGGCATCTTCGGCGCCGTCGTCATAGCCGGCGCCGAAGAACAGCACCGGATTTGCATAACCTGCCACATTGGCAACTTGCGGCAGCGACCAGGTCTGTCCCAATTCGCCAAAGCCCGGTGTGCTATCGCTGATGCGCCACAGGACGTAGGGTCTGAGCGGGTTGGTGACATCCATCGCGTAAAGGAAGTGTCCGCCGCGGCGGCTGCCGATGTAAATGATGGCACGGGGGCCGGACGCATTCGTGGTCCGGTATACGCCGGTGGGGCCGTCAAAGAAGTAATCCTTGGGGGCCGGTGTCGGGATGATGCCGGCGGGTGTGCTCGGCAGCAGCAGCGCCGGGCTGTTGGTGCGCTGGCGATTGAGCTTGTTGTAGAAGTCCGGCGCGATGAAGCCCCACAGCTCGCCGCCAGGTGCGACCGGGCCGATGGAGGCGGATTGGTTGCCGTTGATGGCGCGATAGACGCCATCATTGGAGCCGTAGAACACCACCACGCCGGTAGTGCCTCCGTAGTTGATGGTGATCGGACGCGAGTGCAGGGTGTCGCCGTGCACCGAAGGACGGACGGTTACGGCGGGGCTGGGGCAGTTGCCTGTGCCGGCTGCCGTGCCCGGTGGGCACAGGCTCAGTTCGTCGCCGTAATTGTCTTCACCGCGCACCCAGTTGATCAGGCTCACGCGATCCGGCGTCAACCCGGGGTTGGAGGCGGATATGCTGCCTGTGGCTGGCGAAACGGGGGTGAGTGTCAGCGGACCGTAGGTGAAGGTGGTGCACGGGCTGCCCCCTACACAGGTAATCACCCAGTTGCCGAGATAGGCAGCCTCGTGGGCGGCCAGGGTGGTGCCGCTAGCCGTCATGATCACAATCGTGCTGCCATCCGCAAAGCCGGCGCCGCCGACTGTTGCCGTGGCCGTGGTGCCGCTGTGCGTCAGGCTGGTGAGAGTCTGTCCCGGCACCGGAACCGCGGCCGTCATGCTGCCGCTTGGCTGGGTGCCCGGTGTGGTGACGATCGAATAGCTGAAGGTCGTGCCGCACGGGTTGCTGGAGCAGCTGATGACGGCAGAGCTCACCAGGTAGCCGGTTTCGTTGGCTGGCTGGGTGCCGGAGGCCAGGGTAACGTTGACCAGGTCGCCGTTGGCAAACTGGCTGGCGGAGCCGGTCTGGGCCGAGACGGACGCCGTGCCTACGGTGGTTTCGTTACGGGTCAGTGCTACCGGCAGTGGTGCTGCCGGGCCACCCTGCACCTTGGCTGTGACCGGGCTTCCCGGGCAACCAGTCGCCTGGTAGGAGAACTGCGTGGGGCTTGTCACCGTGACGTTGGTGTAGTTGCCGTTCATCTGCTTGCTCGACGGCGTCTGTGTGTCGTTGCTGATGTTGACCTGGTCTCCGCTTCTCAGGCCGTGGGCTGTAGCGGTGCTGACCGTGACCACCTTGGTGGAGGCGTTGCAGCTTGCGCTGGAGATGTTGACCAGCGGCGCATTGGCCAGGCTGACCACATAACTGCCGACGGGCGACGGTGTTGGGTTGATCGTAATCGGGTAGGTGAAGGTCGTGCTGTTGATGACGTTCACGGCCTGAGTCAGGTTGTAGTTGGCCGGGGTCGCCCCGGAGATGGTGACATTGCTGCCGCCGGTAAATGTATTGGCGCTGGAGGTCACCCCGGTTACCAGGGCCGTCGGGTTGGTGCCGGCGGCAATGCGCGTCAGCGAACTCAGGCCGTAGCCCAGCCCGGATGGCAAAGTGGCCACGTAACCGCCGACGCCGCCAGTCGTGGTCGTGGTGGCCGGCGTGGGCGGATATTCAACCACGGTATAGGTGAACTTGTTGCTGGCCGGCACGGTCAGGATGGTCACCAGACCGTTGTATTCAGGCTGGCTGGCGCCCGAGACGGTGAGGCTGGTGCCGGCCACCAGGCCGTGCGAACCGGCAGTGGTGGCCGTGGCCACCGTACCGCTGCGGGTGATCGAAGTCACCGCCAGGTTGACACCGGTGCCGAGCATGGCGCCGGTGATCCCGGTATTGGTGGTGGCAAAGACGTTGCTGGGGTCGGTCAGGTCGGCAACGCAAGTGCCGGACGTGTTGTTCGGGTCAGACGGGCACCAGGTGTAAAGATTGCGTGGTGCAGCCGGAGAGGTCGCGTAGTTGACCGTCAGGTTGGCCAGGCGTATCTGTTGCGACACGCCGCCTTTTTCCACCACTTCGCCGTCCTGCAGGTCAAATGCCCCACCGGTGGTGGTGGTGAGGTAATCGCCATTGTTGGCCCAGAAGCCGTTGGCAGGGTCTGTCGCGCAGGGTGGCAGGCTGACATAGGGAATGTAGGGCGCCGGGGGGCCGCTCAGGGTCGCCGCATGGGCAGGGTTGGTGCACGTCCAGAAGCTGGCACCTGTCGGGGTGATGAAGCCGGTACCGCCGGAGCTAATGGCGGGCTGCCCGGTGGCATCGGCCAGGTACAGGTTCCTGTTCAGGTCAAACTGGAATTGGTACTGCTTCAGATTGCCCACCCAACGCGGGTTGCCTTGCGCGTCGGGGCGGAACATACCCATATAGATCTGGTTCAGGTAGGTGCCTTGTGCGTTGACGCTGACCGGCAGGGTGGCGGCGGCAAACACGCTGTTGACTGCCTGCACCTCGTTGAGAATTGCCAGGATGGCCTGCACGATCGAGTTGTCGTCGCTAGTGGCGAAATACTTGCCGCCGCCGTTGTTGGCCGTGCTCATCAGGGTTGCCGCATAGCTGGCCTGGCAGCTGGGCCCCAGCACGCCGATGGTGTAGGTGGTTATGCTCTGGGTACCGCTGGCGGCGCTGAAGATGTCCGTGCTATGCATGAAACGCGACCATTCGTCGGCATAGTAGCCCCCGGTAATGTGGCTGTTGCCGGAGGGGAAGGTAAAGGCGCCGCAGCTTGTGTTCAGCGAGCCCAGGATGGGGTTGGGCGTCGGTATCGGTGTGCTGCCATAAGCGGATGTAAGTTGGGCTGCAGGACTTATGCTGCCGCCATCACCTGGCGATCCCGCGCTGGAATAGGAGTTGCCGATGAAAATGACGAAATTCTTCTGGCAACCGCTGGGAGGCTGGATGCTGGCGTAGGAGCGCCCGGACATCCCGGTCTGGCCTGCATAGTAGGCCCAGGCTTCCTGCATGCTGGCGGCGGTTGCCGAACCGGAGGCCTTGATCCAGTAACTGCCGGAGCCACTGGCGGAAGTCTGCCAGGTGGTGATCCAGTTGAGCAGGTCGGTGCGCGAGGTGCCGGACATCGGGGTGAGCGGATAGGCCAGGCAGCCGCCGTTGGAGCCGCCGCAGTTCTGGCCCTGGTGATCGGTGATGCCGCTGGAGTTGTATACCATGAAGCCGATGTTGACCCGTGCCGAACCGTCCGGGTTGACCGGCAGCCCTCTGAGCACAGTGGTGAGGGCGCACTGCTCGATGCCGCCTACCGTGCCCGCCAGCGAGTTTGGCGCAGTGACGCCGGTGGCGGTGTTGGTCAGGTTGCAGGTACCAGCACCTGCCGCTGCCGCGGACGAGAAGTTGGCCGCGTTGTCGAACACGATCAGTACATTGGGGACGCCCGCGGATCCGGAGAGGCCGCTGTAGAGATCGACGTCTGCCGCGCGGCTGGCCAGGGGCAACAGCAACAATCCGGCGAGCAGGAGCTTGGTGTATAGGCGATGTGTGTTCATGGCGTTTTCCTCACGATGACGCTGAGTGTTGTTTGTTACAAAATTGACGTTAAGTGATGCTGCGTGACGTCTGCTACAAAATCCGGTTACAAATTGCCGTAAGATTGCTCACGGGCACTGCGTGTCTTTCAGAACGGTGACCGCTACACCCTGATGCAGGGTCGCTGCCGCGCCGGTGATGGCATCCACAACGGTGGTCTGGACATCCCATTGCTGTGCGGCGCAATTCGAACCGCCCATGCCGTTGGGATCGTACTTGCCGCTGGCGTAGCATTGGGAAGGCAGATTCGGCTGATTGGCCGGCAGATTGGTGGAATTGTTGCAGAGCGGTGTCTGAACATTCGCGGTGTAATCCACCACGCCGTCCTTGTTGATGTCCACGCCCACGCTGCTGGCGGCGGCAGCCGGATTTCCGCTGAAGTTGTTGCTGATGACCAATTCGGTCGCCTGCTGGGCGGCGGCGATGGCTTCTTCCTTGATCTGCATATTGCCGGCAATGCGCAGATTGGTGGAGGATGAGCGGATCGCAGAGATGACCAGCAGGGTCAGTACTATCAGCATGACCAATGCGGTGATCAGCGTGGCTCCGTGTTGCCGGCATTGGTGCTTCATTGCAGTGCCCTCCGTCCGCTGGGGTTGATGGCACGAACCAGTTCGCTGAACACGTGGCGCTTGTAGCCGCCATTGGTGCAGTTGGATGCTGGGGCAGAGGCGGCGCCGGCCAGGCCCAGGTTGTACTGCTTGGTGTCGACCTGACCCGTGGTGCACTCCGTGTTGCGAGCCAGCAGATTGAGGCGGATGGCCATCACATTCGGCCAGTCGGTTGCCGCGGGCGTATTGGTGTAGCTATCCGGGTACCCATCGTTATCGCTGTCCAGGCCGTAATCCAGTTGCATGTTCTCAATGCCTTCCACCAGCGGCGTCAGCGTGCCACCATTTGCCGGGCCGCCGTTCTCGACGACTTTCAGCGTGGGAATGGTGTCGGTGCCACACACGTCGCAGGAGCTGACGTAATAGATGCGCACGATGTAGCGATTGAGTTCGGCCAGCGAACCTGGCGGGGTGGTGACGCAGTTTTTGAGGTGCAGGTTGAAGCCGCTGGTGCCCATTACGAAAGGCGTGGTGGGTTCATTGGCACAGCCCGTGACCTGCAGGTAGGTGACGCCGGCAACTGGCGCAGTCGCCGCCACGGTCGCGGTGTCGGTGCGCCGTATGACCAGGACTGCGGTATTGGGCTGGTAATTGTTCAGACAGGTTGACGGGGCGGCGGCCGCGCCGGCATAGCCATAGATCGGCAAGGCCATCTGGTTGGCGGCGGGGTTCCAGCCCTGGTTCCATTGCGCACAGGGATCAGGGTTTGTGTAAACGGTGCCGGCCAGCGGGTTGTAGCGGCCAAAGTAGCCTGCGTGCTCTATATCGTCGTGCAGGAGCTGCGTGGCGTAACGGCCATTCTCGATCTGGCGGCTGGATTTTTCCAGTTCGTCGCGCGTGCTGCTCTGTTGCACGATGAGCGAGGTGATGCCGAGCAGCAGGATCAGGCCAATGGTGATCGAAATCATCAGCTCGATCAGCGACAGGCCGCGTTGCCTGCAGGATGTGGGATGGAGATGCATGGCAGTATTCATGATGATCATTGCAGCGCAGCGATTCGGAAAGTCAGGCTGACCACGCGCCGTTTCGTTTCGGCGCCATACTGACCCTGGGCGCAAGTCAGGCCAATAGGGGCGAAAGTGTCACTCATTCCCTGCCACGCGATGGACAGGGTGTAGATGCCGGTGCCGGGGAGAACGGCCCCGGTCGGCAGGGCGGTGAGAGAGTCCAGCTGGGGTAATTCGGTCGTGGCATCGTAGCTGACGCAACCGCGTGCGCCGACCATGGCGCCCGTGTTGCTGCCGCCCATGGTTTCAGCCGCACCCAGCAATAACTGGTTCCAGTCCCGCATGTCATTCTGGAACTGGGTCTGTTGCGTCGCGGTGCCGATTGCGCAGGCGGGCGGCAGTGGCAACACGCCTCCCCCCGTCGTGCCGGTATAAGGCGTGCCGTTGGTGGTATTGGCGGTGAATGCGTAGCAGCTGGCCACGTTGCGGTTGGTGTTGATGCGCCCGTACATGTCCTGCAACAGGATCAGGGCCTGCACACGTTGATATGACTCGAGCTCGGAACGCTGGCTTTGCACCATCAGTCCGGCCAGCCCCAACAGTCCGATCAGCAGGATCACAAGCGCCACCAGCACTTCCACCATGCTGAAGCCTGATTCGACTCGACAGGAAGGTCTGCATAGGTGTTTCATGGGCAGTTCGCTCTCCTGCTATTGGGGCGTCCGCTCAGGTCTATGCTGATGCAGCGGGTGTCGACGCTGGTGGTCTCGGTGCTGTTGAGCTGGATCGATGGAGCCGCGGCTCCGATGAGTCGCCCGTTGCTGGTGTAGGTCAAGTTGGGGCAGGGGGCGACGGCGGCGCCGTTGGCGTAACAGGTCACGGACACTCCGCCACCTAGCGTGGATTGCGATAAAACAGACGAGCCGCCGGCATTGACGGTCCATCCGTTCAGCCAGCTGCCGCCTGTGGGAGTGACGGTTACATTGGCATTACGCTTGATTGCTTCGCTGCGAGCCATGATCATGGAAGACATGAGGTCGAACGAGGCGCTTTTTATGCGCTGTTTTACGATGAAAGACCGGAAGGACGGCAGGGCAGCAGCGGTGAGTATGGCCAGGATGATGACGGTGAACATCAGCTCCACCAGGGTAAAGCCGCTCATGCGGTCAGGTCGCATCCGTTTGAAGTTTGGCCTGTTCACGTGCATACCCCGTAATTACCAGCAATTGCCTGCCGGTGTTTTGACGCCCGCCTGATCCAGTGTCAATGTGCCGCACAGCGTGTCGTTCTGCATGGCGGTGGGCACGGCGGTGATCGTGTAGCTTGTATTGCTCAAATTGGCAATATTGATGACGTATCTTGCGTTGACGTCCGCCGGTGTTGTGAGGTTGAGACCGCCGGTGCCGATGATGTCGGTGTAGTTCCGCGCATCCAGCCGGTATTGTTCTTCCTTGTTGGCGATTTGCAGCATGAAACTCTCTGCTGCGGCGCGATTGCTCTTGATGACGTGCTGCCGGTAGGACGGAATCGCGATGGAGGCGAGTATGGCGACGATGACTACGACCACCATCAATTCGATCAGGGTGAAGCCATGGCTGGAGCGGTGTTGCGGGCGCAGTGACAGAATGCGTGTGTTCATCTTGGCAGGTCCTTTTGGTTGAGGTGCATATTATTCTTGGGTGAGCCCACTTTAATAGCACAAACCGACAAGAGGTGACACTGTTAGAATGAACGGATATGCCATTGGTAATCGCAGGTGAATAAGGACTATCTAATAATCGGGGCGGGCGTGGCCGGCCTGGCCTGCGCGCAGCGCCTGCTCGAGCATGGGGCAGAAGTGACCCTGCTGGAGCAGGGAGCGGTGGGGCAGGAGTCTTCGTGGGCGGGCGGCGGCATTCTGTCGCCTTTATGCCCCTGGGATTATTCGGAGGCGGTCAACCGCCTGTGCGCCCACTCAACGGCGCAATTTGGTGCCTGGGCCGCTGCGCTGCATGCGGCAAGCGGCATTGATCCGGAATATGAACGGAGCGGCATGCTCGTGCTGCCGCCGCTCGATCTGGCGCGCGCGCAATCCTGGTGTGCCACACATGGCATGGCGTGCGAGGTCAGGCCGGCGCAGGAGCAGGTGCCGGGCTTGGCGGGTGAAGCACTGTTGCTGCCGGACGTTGCGCAGGTGCGCAATCCACGTTTGCTACAGGCCTTGCATCAGCGCGTGCTGGCGCTCGGCGGCAGGATAATCGAGCACTGTGCCGTGCAGGGGCTGTTGACCAGTGGCGGCAGCGTGCGAGGCCTGGCAACTTCGCGTGGCGAGCAGCGTGCTGGACGTTATGTGGTGACCGCTGGCGCGTGGAGCCGGGAGGTGCTGGGTGAATACGCGCTCAAGCTGGATATTCGTCCGGTGCGCGGGCAGATGCTGCTGTTCAAGTTCGCCAAGCCGCCGCTGCGCCATATCCTGCTGAGGGACGGCCTGTACCTCATTCCGCGGCGTGACGGGCATTTGCTGGTGGGCAGCACGCTGGAGTACGTCGGCTTTGACAAGAGCACGACCGCCGCGGCGCGCGATTCGCTGTGGCAGCGTGCGCAGGTCCTGTTGCCGGCGCTGCGCGAGATGCCGCTGGTACAGCATTGGTCCGGGCTGCGCCCCGGCTCGCCGGGCAACATTCCCACCATCGGGCGTCATCCCCGGCTGGACAACCTCTATCTCAACAGCGGCCAGTTCCGTTACGGCGTGACCATGGCCCTGGCCAGCATGGATGTGTTGATGAGCGATCTGGAAGGAACTGCGCCGCCGTTTGACGTTGCGCCCTATCGGGCGGGCTGGAGCTGAGGCCTTATTGCGCTGCCATGCGGCTGAGCAGGTAGCGGGTGGTGTGGCGGTCGGTCTTGGCGAAGTGCCCGGTGAACCAGTCGCACATCATCAGCATCAGGCGGAACGAGAGGTAGAGCGGATCCTTGCCGGAACTGGCATCGCGGCGCATGGCGGCGATGTCGCGGGCGAAGCGCTGGTGTTCCTGCAGGTGGTAGTCGAGGAATGGATACTGATAGCGCTTCATCAGTTCTTCCTCTGTCCGGAAGTAGTCGCGCACATGGTTTTCCAGATAGGTCAGAAGCTCATCCACCACCTGCGCATCGCCGTTGCGCACGATGGCGTTGAACGCGCTGATGCGCTCGAACATGTCGCGATGCACGTCGTCTATCTCGGCGATGCCGTAGTTGTAGGTTTCCTTCCATGCCAGGCGGTTGTTCAGTTCGCCGGTGGTGACGTGAGCGCCGGTGGCCAGGTAATCATGGCAGCGGGTCAGGTAGATCACCGCTGAAATGTCCTGCGGCACCTGTTCCACGCATTTCTTCAGCAGCTCCAGCGCGCGCGGGATTTCCTGCAGGTGGTAGTAGGCAACCGCCTCCTCGAACATGACCCTGGTGGCGCGCTTGCCCTTTCTGACTTCCTCCGGATCGCCGTCGAATACCTCGTAGATGGACAGCGGCTGCGTCTTGCCGCGCACGCGGATGCGGTCGACGAAGCGTATGTCGTAGCGCTCGGGGTTCGCGAGGTCGTAAAAGGTATGCTGGCTGATCAGCAGCGGCGCGTGGTAGACCTTGGTGGCCTGCTCGATGCGCGGGGTCAGATTGACCGGGTCTCCGATCACGGTGCTGTCCATGCGCTCCGCGCCGCCTACCGTGCCTATCATCACCATGCCTGTGTTGAGGCCGATGCCGATGTCGATCGGTACGTAGCCGGCACGCTTGCGCCCGGCGTTGTAGTCCACCAGCTTCTTCAGCATGGCGGTGGCCGCCACCAGTGCATCGTCCGCGCCGTGCGGGAACAGGGCCATGATGGCATCACCCATGTATTTGTCGATGATGCCGTTGTGCGCGCTGATCACCGGCTCCATCTGGCTGAGATAGGAGTTGATGAATTCGAAATTTTCGGCCGGGCTCATCGATTCCGACAGCGGTGTGAAGTTGCGGATATCCGCGAACATGATGGTCATCTTGCGTTCGACCTGGTCGCCCAGCTTGATGTTCACGATGTTGTCGATGTTGAGCAGCTTGAGCAGTTGGTGCGGGATCAGGCGGGTGTAGGCCTGTTCGGTCTGCTGCAGCAGTGCCAATGCCTGCTGATGCGCCTGGATGGCGCTCTTGAGCACTTCCTGCACGCCGTCTGGCGTACTGGCTGATGCTGACTTGATGAGCTCCTCGGGAGTCATGCGATTACACTCGGCCTGGCGGGATGATGGCTATGATAACGCCGAATGCGCATCGATGTGGGCCAGCAAGGCCAGCGGGGCGTCGACGCTGCCGTCCGCATGCCAGCTGGCCAGGTCTGCCTGCGGATCGATATAGCCGTAGCGGGCGATCACCGTCGGCATGCCGGCGGCACGGCCGGCTTCCATGTCGCGCTTGTCATCGCCCAGATACAGGCACTCTGCGGCAGGGATGCCGACCAGGTGTGCGGCGTGCAGCAGCGGTTCAGGATGGGGTTTGGAGTGCGTGCAGGTGTCGCCGCTGACCAGGCAGGCCGCGCGCTCGCCATAGCCCAGGGCGTGCATCAGCGGCACGGTGAAGCGGTGCGGCTTGTTGGTCACGATGCCCCAGGGCAGGCCGCGCTGTTCCAGTGCCGCGACCAGCTCGGCCATGCCCGGGAACAGGGTGGTATGGTCGCAGATGTGGGCGGTGTAATGGCTCAGGAATGTTTCGCGCAGGGTGGGAAATTCGGGCGCATCGGGGGTGACGTTGAAGCCCAGCTTGAGCAGGCCGGCCGAACCGTGCGAGGCCTGCAGGCGGGTGACTTCGAGGGGTAGCGGCGGCAGCTGGTGCAGGCTGCGCACATGGTTGAGCGCTGCGCCCAGGTCTGGCGCGGTGTCGGCAAAGGTACCGTCCAGATCGAACAGTACCGCTCTAATCACGGCGACAGGCCATCATGTAATTGACGTCGGTATCCTTGCCCAGGGTGTAGATCTTGCTGAACGGGTTGTAGGTCATGCCGGTGATCTCGCTCACGTTGAGGTGTGCGTTGCGGCAGAATTGCGCCAGCTCGGAAGGCTTGAGAAATTTGGCGTAATCGTGGGTGCCGGCCGGCAGCATCTTCAGCACGTATTCCGCGCCGATGACGGCAAAAAGATAGGATTTCGGATTGCGGTTTAGGGTGGAAAAGAACACGTGGCCACCCGGCTTCACCAGCGCTGCGCAGGCGCGCACGATGCTTTGCGGGTCCGGCACATGCTCCAGCATTTCCATGCAGGTCACCACGTCGTAATGGCCGGGGCGTTCCTGTGCCAGCTGCTCTACCGCCACCTTGCGGTATTCCACCTGTTTCCCGCTTTCCAGCAGATGCAGCTGTGCGACCTGCAAGGCCTTGTCGCCCAGGTCGATGCCGGTCACGTGGGCGCCGGCAGCGGCCATGCTCTCCGACAGGATGCCGCCGCCGCAGCCCACATCCAGCACGGTCTTGCCGGAAATTTGGGCGATCTGGTCGATGTAGCCCAGACGCAAGGGGTTGATTTCATGCAGCGGTTTGAATTCGCTGGTGGGGTCCCACCAGTTGTGGGCTAGTTGGCTGAATTTTTCCAGTTCAATCGGGTCGGCGTTGGTCATGGCGGTCTCACTTGTAGCGCAGGGGCGCAATTTAACCCTAAAGAGGCGCGCTTATCCACCGCTTTGTGTCCCTTCCACCGGCTTGCGCAGGGCCAATGCCGCGCCAGTGGCGGCCGGGCGGGCGGGCAATTTTGTTTTTGGCGCGGGGGTGTCACGCATGTTAAACTCGCAGGCTGTTTTCTAAGCTTTTTTAGGGCCACGTCATACATGGAACAATTCGCCAAAGAAACACTGAACGTCAGTCTTGAAGCCGAGATGCGCAAGTCCTACCTGGACTATGCGATGAGCGTGATCGTCGGCCGCGCGCTGCCGGATGTGCGCGACGGCCTCAAGCCGGTACACCGCCGCGTGCTGTTTGCGATGCACGAGCTGTCCAACGACTGGAATCGCGCTTACAAGAAGTCGGCGCGTATCGTCGGTGACGTGATCGGTAAGTACCACCCGCATGGCGATACCGCGGTGTATGACACCATCGTGCGCATGGCGCAGGACTTCTCCCTGCGCTATCCGCTGGTGGACGGCCAGGGCAACTTCGGCTCCGTGGACGGCGACAACGCGGCAGCGATGCGTTACACCGAAATCCGCATGGCGCGCATCGCGCATGAGCTGCTGGCCGACATCGACAAGGAAACCGTGGATTTCGGCCCCAACTACGACGGCTCCGAAAACGAGCCGCTGGTATTCCCGGCGCGCTTCCCCAATCTGCTGGTCAACGGCTCTTCCGGCATTGCCGTGGGCATGGCCACCAACATTCCTCCGCACAACCTGAGCGAAGTGGTGGATGCCTGCCTGGCGCTGCTGAAAAATTCCGAGATGGACCTCGAGCAGCTGATCGAAATCGTGCCGGCGCCGGACTTTCCCACGGCCGGTTTCATCTACGGCACCGCCGGCATCAAGGAAGGCTACCGCACCGGCCGCGGCCGCGTGGTGATGCGCGGACGCACTCATTTTGAAGAGATGGAAAAAGGCGGACGCCAGGCCATCATCATCGACGAGCTGCCCTACCAGGTGAACAAGGCTGCGCTGCTGATGCGCATCGGCGAGCTGGTGCGCGAGAAGAAGATCGAAGGCATTTCCGAGATTCGCGACGAGTCCGACAAGTCCGGCATGCGCGCGGTGATCGAGCTGAAGCGCAACGAAGTGCCGGAGGTGGTGCTCAACCACCTGTTCAAGCAGACCCAGTTGCAGGACAGCTTCGGCATGAACATGGTGGCGCTGGTGGACGGCCAGCCCAAGCTGCTTAACCTGAAAGAATTCATCGAGGCCTTCCTGCGCCATCGCCGCGAAGTGGTGACGCGCCGCACCGTATTCGAGCTGCGCAAGGCGCGCGAGCGCGGTCACATCCTGGAAGGCCTGGCAGTGGCGCTGTCCAATGTGGACGAAATCATCGCGCTGATCAAGGCGGCCGCCACCCCGGCACAGGCCAAGCAGGACCTGATGGCGAAGTCCTGGCATTCGTCGCTGGTGGAAGAGATGCTCAGTCGAGTCAGCGATGCCTCGCGCCCGGATGGCCTGGGGGCTGAGTTCGGCCTGCACGGCCAAGGCGGCGCGCGCGCCTACAAGCTGTCCGATGCGCAGGCACAAGCCATCCTGGAGCTGCGCCTGCAGCGCCTGACCGGTCTGGAGCAGGACAAGATCGTCAACGAGTACCGCGAAGTGATGGACAAGATCATGGACCTCCTGGACATCCTGGCCCGTTCCGAGCGCGTCACCCAGATCATTGCCGACGAGCTGGTCGCGATCAAGTCGCAATACGGCGACAAGCGCCGCAGCGAGATCGTCACCCACACCCAGGACATGAGCATGGAAGACCTGATCGCGCCCGAGGACGTGGTGGTGACCCTGTCGCACGGCGGCTACATCAAGGCGCAGTCGCTGGGCGAATACACCGCGCAGAAGCGCGGCGGCCGCGGCAAACAGGCAGCGGCAACCAAGGAAGACGACTTCGTCGACAACCTGTTCATCGCCAATACGCATGACTACATCCTGTGCTTCTCCAGCCGTGGCCAGGTGTACTGGATCAAGGTCTACGACGTGCCGCAGGGCAACCGCACCAGCCGTGGCAAGCCCATCGTCAACCTGCTGCCGCTGGCAGAGGGCGAGAAGATCAACGCCATCCTGCCGGTGAAGGAATTCTCCGAAGACCAGTTCGTGTTCTTCGCCACCGCACAGGGTACGGTCAAGAAGACCCCGCTGTCCGACTTTGCCAACCCGCGCAAGGCCGGCATCATCGCGATCAATCTGGACGAAGGCGACTACCTGATCGGCGTGGCGCTGACCGACGGCAAGCATGACGTGATGCTGTTCTCTGACGCCGGCAAGGCCGTGCGTTTCGATGAAGACGACGTGCGCTCCATGGGCCGCGACACCCGCGGCGTGCGCGGCATGAAGCTGGGCGAAGGACAGCAGGTGATCGCGCTGCTGGTGGCCGAAGATGAAAGCCAGTCCGTGCTCACCGCCACCGAGAACGGTTACGGCAAACGCACCCCGATCACCGAGTACACCCGCCATGGCCGCGGCACGCAGGGCATGATCGCCATCCAGACTTCCGAGCGTAACGGCAAGGTGGTGGCGGCGACACTGGTGAACGCCGATGACGAAATCATGCTGATCGACACCAATGGCGTGTTGATCCGCACCCGCGTCAACGAGATCCGCGAGATGAGCCGTGCCACTCAGGGCGTGACCCTGATCAACCTGGGCAAGGGCGAGACGCTCGCCGGTCTGAGCCGCATCGCCGAATCGGAAGAAGAAGGCGAGGGCGTGGATGATGCGGACGCCGAAGGCGGCGACGAATAAACCTCAGGAACGTTGCAGATGACGATTTACAACTTCAGCGCCGGCCCCGCCGTATTGCCCCAGGAAGTGCTGCAGCAGGCTCGTGAAGAGCTGCTGGACTGGCAC
>DATDDN010000164.1:0-3913 GCA_036523795.1 Gallionellaceae bacterium
GAATTTCTTCCATGCATACCGAATGCGGCATGGCGTAGTCATGCCAGTCCACGCGGTAACCCAGTTGCTGCAATTTGTCTGCAGACATTTTTCCCAGCGAATAAGGCACCACCGGATCGGAGCGTCCATGCGCAAAGAAGATGGGCGTTTGCTTGGCACTCGGACTGGTTTCCTGGTTCAGCGTGTCGGCCAGCGGCAGGTAGGTGGAGAGCGCCAGGATGCCACCCAGCCGCGCCGGATGGCGCAGGCCGGTGTGCAGCGCGATGGCGCCGCCCTGCGAGAAGCCGGCCAGAAAGATGTTTTCCTCGGCCACGCCGCGCGCCTTCTCCTGTTCGATCAGCTTCTCCACTTGCTGCTGCGAGGCGCGGATGCCGGCTTCGTCCTGTTGCGCATCGATGGCGGCTTCGACGATGTCATACCATGCGCGCATGATGAAGCCGCCGTTGATGGTGACCGGCTGCTTGGGTGCATGCGGAAAGAGGTAGCGCATCGCCACCGGCAGCTGCATCTGTTCTGCCACCGGCACGAAGTCCTCGCCATCGGCGCCGAGGCCGTGCAGCCAGATGATGCTGTGGCGCGGCGACTTGCCGCGGTCCAGGGTGATGTGGGGCAGGATGGAAGAGGCCATGGTGTTCAGTGCAGAAATTCGGCACGACTCAGTCGTGCGTAGCGCCGTCCTGTGGAATGATGTCGCGCAGCACCTGGAAGATTTCGCGGTAGTTCTTCGGCGGCTTGCCCAGTTCCTTTTCCTTGATGGCATTGCGGATCAGGTTGCGCAGGTGCTGTGCATCGGCGGTGGGATACTGCGACAGCAGCTCGGTCAGCGCGTCTGAATCTTCCAGCAGGCGGTCGCGCCAGCGTTCCAGCAGGTGTTGCCAGGCCACGTGCTGTTTCGAGGTGCCGCTCCACACGGCGAGCTTTTCCTGGATCGGAGTGGGGTCGATGTCGCGCATCAGGCGGCCGATGTACTGCATCTGGCGGCGGATCGCGCCGAACTTGTGGATGCGCTTCAGCTCGGTCAGTGCATCGCGCAGGTTTTCCGGCAGGTCGAGTTCGGCCAGCTGTTCCTTGCTCAATGCGGCCAGCTGCTCGCCGATGTCCTGCAGGTCGTGCATCTGCTTCTTAACCTTGGTCTTGCTGGGCGGCAGCTCGACTTCTTCCTCTTCGGCGCGTGATTGGTCGATCTGGAAGGTATGACGCTTGCGGCCGCCCTCAGGCTGATGGCCGGGCTGCTTCGGCTTGCCGCCTGGGTGGACCTGGATGACTTCAACCTCGTGGTCGTCGTCATCGTCGTCGATATCGGGGTGATGCGGATTCATGGCTGCGGCTCAATAACGGTCAGATGTTGCTATGATAGCGCCTTCCGCGACTCCGTTTTGCTGAATTTCCTCTTCATGAACCCGACCAACACTAGCGAACAACGTTTTTCCAACTCCGAGCAGGCGCTGCGCCAGATCGCACAGGACCTGATCGAGTATGCGCGGCAGCAGGGCGCCACAGCCTGTGCCGCCGAGGTTTCGGAAGGCTTCGGCCAGGCCGTCACCGTGCGCCAGGGCGAAGTGGAAACCATAGAATACAACCGCGACAAGGGCCTGGGCATCACCGTGTATCTGGGACAGCAGCGCGGCAGCGCCAGCACCTCGGATTTTTCCGCGCAGGCCGTGCGCGACACCGTGGATGCCGCGCTCAATATCGCGCGCTTTACCGCCAGCGACGATTGCGCCGGCCTGCCTGATGCGGACATGCTGGCCACCAAATTTCCCGACCTCGACCTGTATTACCCCTGGCAGCTGCCGGTGGAGGACGCCATCGAGCTGGCGCGCGAATGCGAGCGGGCGGCATTTGCCACCGACAAGCGCATCGCCAATTCCGAAGGTGCCACCGTCAACGTGCACGAAGCACAGTTCGTGTTCGCCAACAGCCTGGGATTCATGGGCGGCTTCCCCACCTCGCGCCACAGTCTGAGCTGCGCGGTGATCGCCGGCAAGGGCGACGGCATGCAGCGTGACTACTGGTATGGCGAGGCGCGCAATCCGGTCGACATCCTGCGTGCCGACGAGGTTGGCCGCATTGCAGCCGAGCGCACCGTGCGCCGCCTGAACGGGCGCAAGCTCGCCACCATGCAGGTGCCGGTGCTGTTCGAGGCTCCGGTGGCGGCCAGCCTGATCAGTCACTTTGTCGGCGCGGTCAGCGGCGGCAGCCTGTACCGCAAATCGTCCTTCCTGCTCGACCATCTCGGTCAGCCCGTGTTTTCACCGCTGGTGCGCATCGACGATGTGCCGGACATCCCCAAGGGGCTGGCCAGCAGCCCGTTCGACGATGAGGGGGTGCAGACGCAGCGCCGCGCCATCGTCGAGCAGGGCGTGCTGCAGGGCTATTTCCTCGGCACCTATTCCGCGCGCAAGCTGGGCATGCGCTCCACCGGCAATGCCGGCGGCACCCACAACCTGATCGTGCAGCCGGGCAGCCAGGATCTCGCCACCCTGGTGCGCCAGATGGGGCGCGGCCTGCTGGTGACCGAGCTGCTCGGTCACGGCGTTAACAGCGTGACCGGCGACTATTCGCGCGGCGCGGCCGGCTTCTGGGTGGAAGGCGGCGTGATCCAGTACCCGGTGGAAGAGATCACCATCGCCGGCAACCTCAAGCAGATGTACCGGCAGATCGTCGCCCTTGGCAGCGACGTGCTGGTGCGCGGTTCGCGCCAATGCCCGTCGATCCTGATCGAGAACATGACGGTGGCCGGGCAATAGCAACGACATGCCGTTCGTGCTGAGCGTAGCTGGCCTCGCCAGCGAAGTCGAAGCACCTGTGGTTGATTGCCCTTCGACTCCGCTTTGCTACGCTCAGGGCGAACGGTTGCTGGGAGCATGGATATTCGTCTGTTTTTCTGGAGTGTTACATGATCGTTGAAGTTACAGAGGCCGAACGCAAACTGGCGCAATTTCCCCACAACCTGTTCGTCAGCGGCGTATTCCTGTTCGACCTGCTGCTCACCCCGGCGGCCATCGTGATGAATATCGGCCTGTACGGCCTGCTGGTGCCGCTCGGCTGCTCGCTGCTGCTGGTGGCGGGTATATGGTGGCGCAGCCGCAAGACCACCCGCTGGTTTGTCGATGCACACTGGAAGCTGTCACTGCGTCACTGTACCTGGCTGCTGATCGGTTATGCCGTGTCCGGTGCGCTGATGCTGCTCGCGTGGCTGCTGACGCTGGCCTCGCACGACCCGCACATGCAGCACATCATCCTCACCGCGCTCACCCGCATCGCCGTGCTGCCCACGCTCGTCGCAGTGATGGTGACGGTGGTGGTGGAAGCCGGTGCGCTGGCGCAGGCCGGGCGCAGCGAGATCCCCGATCGCATCGTGCGCGATTTTCCACCACCGGCCTCGTTGGCCTGACGGCCTGCCACGGCGCTGCCCAGATTCGGGGCGCGCCGTGGTAAAATATGCGCTTTCCTGTTTACCCTGATATTTACACCGGAAGGCCTGCCATGTTCTCTCGCAAAAATACCCTCGCCGTCGTCGATCCCGAACTGTGGGATTCGATCCAGAAAGAAACCCGCCGCCAGGAAGATCACATCGAGCTGATCGCCTCGGAAAACTACACCAGCCCGGCGGTGATGGAGGCGCAGGGCAGCCAGCTCACCAACAAGTATGCCGAGGGCTATCCCGGCAAGCGCTATTACGGCGGCTGCGAATATGTGGACATCGCCGAGCAGCTGGCGATCGACCGCGCCAAGGAGCTGTTCGGCGCCGCCTATGTCAACGTCCAGCCCCATTCCGGTTCCCAGGCCAACGCCGCCGTGTACATGGCGATGCTCAAGCCCGGCGACACCATCCTCGGCATGTCCTTGGCCCACGGCGGCCACCTGACCCACGGCGCCTCGGTCAACTTCTCCGGCAAGGTGTTCAACG
>DATDDN010000165.1:0-9715 GCA_036523795.1 Gallionellaceae bacterium
TACGTGAGAATATGCCATTGCTCCAGCTTGCCGATAAGATCGGGGACCGTATGTTGCGGAGTATCGGATTAGCCCCTAGCCTTAGCCCCGCCCTTATCGTCCAAAATGTGTACAATGGCCCCGTTACCCAAGTCATCTCCTCCAGCAGTTCCAGTGTCTCGATGTCGAGATCGTTGGTCGGCTCGTCCAGCACCAGCACGTTGGCCGGACGGGTGAACAGGCGCGCCAGCAGGAGGCGGTTGCGTTCGCCGCCGGAGAGCGATTTCACCGGCGAGCGCGCGCGTTCTGGCGCAAACAGGAAGTCGCCCAGGTAGCTGATCACATGTTTCTTCACGCCGCCGATTTCGACGTAGTCCGAGCCCTGGCTGATGGTGTCGGCCAGGGTGGCGTTGTCGTCGAGCTGCGCGCGCAGCTGGTCGAAATAGGCCACTGAGAGCTTGGTACCCAGCTTGACGTCGCCGCTGTCCGGTTGCATTTCGCCCAGGATGATCTTGAGCAGCGTGCTCTTGCCCGCACCGTTGGGACCGAGCAGGCCGATCTTGTCGCCGCGCTGGATGCGGCAGGAGAAATCTGCGATGACGCGGCGCTCGCCGAAGGTCTTGCTCACATGCGTCAGCTCCGCCACCAGCTTGCCGGAGCGGTCCCCGGTATCGAGCGTCATCTCCACCGTGCCCTGCTTCTCGCGCCGCGCCGCACGCTCGCGCCGCAGCTGCTCCAGGCGCAGCACACGGCCCTCATTGCGCGTGCGTCGCGCCTTCACGCCCTGGCGTATCCACACCTCTTCCTGCGCCAGCACCTTGTCGAACTTGGCATTCACTACTGCCTCGTCCGCCAGCATGCGCTCCTTGATCTTCTGGTAGGCGGCGAAGTTGCCGGGGAAGGTTGCCAGCTTGCCGCGATCCAGCTCGACGATGCGGGTGGCCACGTTGTCGAGGAAGCGCCGGTCGTGCGTGACCAGCAGCACGCTGCCGCGGAAACTGGTGAGCAGGCCTTCCAGCCATTCGATGGAAGAGAAGTCGAGGTGGTTGGTCGGCTCGTCCAGGATCAGCACCTCCGGCTCGGCCACCAGCGCCTGCGCCAGCGCCACGCGCTTGCGCACCCCGCCGGAAAGTGAGGCTATGCGCGCATCGGCATTCAGGCCCAGCTTGTCGATCGCGGTCTCGATGCGCGCCTGCACGGCCCAGCCGTTCTGTGCCTCCAGTTTGGTCTGCAGCGGCTGCATTTCCTCCAGCAGCTTGTCGTAATCGGCATCAGGCTCGCCCAGCTGGTGCGACAAATGGTGGTAGTCGGTAATCAGCTGATACAGCTCGCCCAGGCCGCGCGCCACCTCGTCGAACACCGTGGCATCCGCATCCAGCACTGGCTCCTGGCTCACGTAGCAGATGCGTGTGGCGGGCTGGCGCCACACCGTGCCATCGTCCAGGCTCGCCTGGCCGGCGATCACCTTGAGCAGGCTGGATTTGCCGCCGCCATTGCGGCCGATCAGGCCGACGCGCTCACCCTCGTCGAGTTGAAAATCCACGCCGTCCAGCAGGGCGACGTGACCGAAGGCCAGTGCGGCCTTGTCTAGCGTTATATACGGCATTTAGTTTGCTGCTTTTACGGGCAGTGAAGATTGATAGATGAAAGAAAAACCGACAGCCCACAGCGCCATCACCCAGTAACCGAAGGCAACGGCAAATTTGGAAAGCACCATCACCACATCGCGATGGCCGATGAACTGCCAGACAAAGGGGAAGACAAACAGCAAGGCAGCCAGGATGTTGGCGGCGAGCACCAGCCTGTGGCCAAACAGATAGCCCTTGCCCGCCGGATTGCCCAGCGGCGCCAGTGAGCCACGGAAAGTCTGCACCAGAAACACGGCTGCGAGCACCAGCAGGGCGCCGACGATGCGCCCGGGCACGGCCTCTTCGTGCGTGCTCATGCCGAACACTTCCAGCACCATGCGCCCCGCAAACGCCACCCAGCCCATGGCCAGGGTGTGGGGGATCAGGAACCATGCGGCAAAAATATTGATGTTGGCAGATTTCATTTCGTCTTTCCGTTCAGCTGTTTCAGATCTTCGATGATTTCGGTGGAGTGATGCGACGTCTCCACCTTGTCGTACACCTTGCTGATCCGGCCTTGCGGATCGATCAGGAAGGTGTAGCGTTTGGCCACCTTCAGCACACCCAGGTTGAGCAGCACGCCGTAATCGGCGGCCACCGTGGCCTTGCTGTCCGCCAGCAGCGGAAATGGCAGGTGGTATTTCCTGGCAAACTCGGCGTGGCTGCTGCTGTCATCCACGCTGATGCCCACCACCTGCGCACCGAGCTCGGTCAGCCGGTGCAGGTCATCGCGAAACGCGCACGCCTCCTGCGTACACCCGGGGGTATCGTCCTTGGGGTAGAAATACAGCACCAGCCAACGCCCGGCGTATTCAGCCAGGCTGTGCATCTTGCCGTTCTGGTCGGGCAGGACAAAACCGGGCGCCACCTGCCCCGCCCTGGGCACCTCGCCCGCCTGCGCCATGCGGCTGATCAACAGCGCCAGCGCGCCCAGCAAGCCCAACAGCATCAACCACTTCATATGGCCTCCCGCATTGTGCAGACGCAATGATACCAGCCACGCTGGCGACTTAGCGTGAAAGGGATCCGTGATTTGGTTTAGAATGCGCGGCGCGCCCCGGTAGCTCAGTGGATAGAGCGACCCCCTCCTAAGGGGTAGGTCGGACGTTCGATTCGTCTTCGGGGCACCATCTGCACACCGTGCCAGCCTCGCGCCCGCTTACAGGAATACCAGGAAGCCGTCGGCAAAGTACACCAGGCCGACCACACCGGTGGCAAGTCCGCCGTACCAGACGGGCTTCTTCTTCAGCAAACCGGCAATGGATGACAGCAGGATCGCGATCTGCAGGTAGATCACCGCCATGCCGAACGCCTTGGAATGCAGCTGCGATTCGTCGCGGATCTTTTCCAGGTCGCGCGCCTTGGTCTCTATCTCGGCCTTTTCCTTTTCGTACTTTTCCACACGCTTCCTGTAGTCGTCGATCATGCGGCTGTAGCCATCGCGCATCTCTTTCGAGGCGGATTTCTGCATGCCATTGAGCTCGACCTCCAGTCTGTCCAGCTGCATCTGGTACATGTAGGCCTTGATGCCCTTGGACTGGAAATACGCCCACTGGTCAGAGGCCTGCGACTGGCTCATCACCGAGCGCGTGGAAAAACCGCCGCCCTTGAAGGTGGACAACGTCGCGCATACGGCCAAAATCACCGTCGTCAGCGCCAGATAGTTCAACCAGGTTTCCTTCTTTTCTTCAGACATTTCTGCTCCTGTTTACCTTACCCATACACAACACATAAAACACATTCATTCCTGCACCAGGCGACGGGCGAGCTCCCGCACGCCCCGGTAAAGCAGCGCCACCACACCGAGGCTGAGCAGATAACCACCCAGCACATCGGCCGGGAAATGTGCGCCCAGGCTGATGCGCGACAATCCAACCCACAGCACAAACGCGACCCCCAACTGGCGTCCGCGCCTTCCCAGCAGGGGCCACACGCTGGCGATCAGCAGCATGGCAAATGAAGCATGCCCGCTGGGCAGACTGTGGTGTAACTCTGCCTTCCCCACCACATGCACCGCCGCTTCGCCCAGCGCCAGTGGCGGACGCGGAAAGTCGAGCATGGGCTTGAGCGCCCCGATCAGCCAGCCATCCGCCACATAGCCCGCGCTGAACACGACCAGCACTGGCAGCCAGCGCAGCGCCGCATGCCGATGTGCCGCTGTCGCATGCGGCTGGCGCAGCACAGCTACATAGCCGCTCAACAGCAGCAGGAACAGGTACAGGGGGAAATTGCCGTGGTCACCCAGGGCGGTCGCCAGCTGCATCAACCGGTCCAGCACGCCGCCATGCACGTCGTTTATCAGGTGAAACAGAGCGACGTTGAGGCCGCCCCAGTCGTAGAAGATTTCTTTCATATGCTGAACAGTCCGGTATCGCCGACGGCAGGCTTGTTTTCGATGGCGGCATGGTACTTGATTTCCGCTCCGGCTTGCCGCTGCTGTGCAGCGAATGCGGGCGCCTGACCTTCACTCTTGAGAGGTTGGCTGTGCCCGGAGCAGCTCGAGGGTTTTCGCCAGCATTGTGCTCCCCCTCACTCGGTCAACAGGAGGTACCTCTTTGTGGATATTTACACCCCACACAATAGCAGTATCTTTCACGCACCATTTACGCAGAATCTGCTAGGAGGGGAAATCAACATGAACCACTGCCTGAAAGGCCTGGCCAACCCGCTCGCCGGCGTGGCAATACTGCTGACTGCGGCGCTGGCCGCCGTTCCCTGTGAGGCCAGCCTGGCCGACCCTCTGTCGGCGGCAGCCACCATCAACAAGGGCGGCCGCCAGCGCATGCTGTCGCAGCGCATCGTAAAAATATACTGCCAGATCGGCATGAACCTGAGCACCAACAAATCAAAGGCGCTGCTGGACAGCTCGGTCAAACTGTTCGAGTCGCAGCTGCTCGAGCTGAATCAGCACGCGGACAAGCCTGACATCAAGGAACTGCTGGCAAAGGAAGCCAGTGTCTGGTCGCAGTTCAAGAACGTGATCAGCGAGCCGGTCAGCCTGGACGGGGCAAAGAAGCTGATGGCGCTCAACGAGGACCTGCTGCAGACCGCAGAGCAGCTGACCCATGCCCTGGAAAAGAACGCCAACATCAAGTCCGCGCATCTCGTCAATCTGTCGGGCCGACAGCGCATGCTGTCGCAACGCATCGCAAAGTTCTACATGCTTGGACAATGGGGCGTCAAGGACCCGGCGATCGCCAAGGGAATCGAGCAGGCCAAGACCGAATTTGTCAACGCGCTGAACGAGCTGGAGAGTTCGCCGCTGAACACCCGGCAGATCACCAATGCCCTGATTGATGCACACATCCAGTGGGATCACTTCCTGGTGGCGCTGGATGAACAGCAGACCCAGGGCACCAACACCGGCTCTGCAATGATGGCGGCTTTTGCCAGCGAGCACCTGCTGGAAGAAATGGACAAAATCACCAGCCTGTATGAAGAAAGTGCGGCCGGCCAGTAAGCAGGCCTGGCGACATCACACCACCGGCACCCGCGCAGTCAAGGCACACAGCAATTCATAGCTGATGGTGCCGGCTGCACGCGCCACCTCCTCCACCGGCATGCCATCGCCCCACAGCGTCACCGCGCTGCCGACGTCCGCATCAGGCAGTGTGCTGAGGTCTACGCACAGCATGTCCATCGACACCCGTCCCAGCGTGCGCGTGCGCTGCCCCTGCACCAGCACCGGTGTACCGGTCGGCGCGTGACGCGGATAGCCATCGGCATAGCCACACGCCACCACACCGATGCGCATGCGCGACTCGGCACGGAGGAGGCCGCCATACCCCACCTGCTCGCCGGCCGCCAGCTCGCGCACGGCGATAAGCTGGCTGCTCAGGGTCATCGCCGGACGCAGGCCGAACTGGCTTGCCGGTGCATCGGGGAAAGGTGAAGCGCCGTACAGCATGATGCCGGGGCGCACCCAGTCGCCGTGGGTCTGCGGATAGCGCAGCAGGGAGGCGGAATTGGCCATGGAACGCGCAGCGCGGTACGGCGCAGCCAGACCTTCGAATCGTTGCAGCTGGTGCGCCACGCCGGCCGCCTCGTCGGCATGTGCGAAATGAGTCATCAGGGTCACGTCTCGCACAGATGGATGCCGCCGCAGGCGCTCCATCGCTGCCGGCACTTCCTGCGGCGCGAAACCGAGGCGGTTCATGCCGGTATTGATCTTGAGCCACACTGACAGGCTGCCGCGGCGTGGGTAGGCATCCAGCATGGCCAGCTGGTGGGCGCTGTGGATCACGGTGGAAATGTCGTACTTGGCCAACACGGGCACATCATCCGCTGTAAAGAAACCTTCCAGCAACAGAATCTGCTGGCGATAACCGGCCTCGCGCAGGCGCACCGCCTCCTGAATGTCCAGCAAGGCAAAGCCTTCCGCCGCTCGCAGCGCTTCCGCCGTGCGCAACAGGCCGTGGCCATAGGCCGCCGCCTTGATGACGGCCATGACACGGGCACCGCTCACGCGATGCGCCACGTTGAGATTGTGTTCCAGGGCGGCGAGATCGATACGGGCTTGAATCGGGCGGGGCATACTGAGATGGGTGGCTTTCAAACAGGGGAATTGCCGCGAATGATAGCAGGCCTCATCCTTTTCGTGATATAAAACAGGCTGACAAACACGGCAATCCCTGATGAATTGCGGCTTCCATAACACCCTTGCGGCGCAGCTCCCGTGGCTCCGGCCAGACTGCGATGCAGTCTTTAACGCACTGCACGCATTAACCTCCACCGAAAGAACTGGCTCATGAACCGCGGCTTTTACACCATACTCGCCGCCCAGTTCTTTTCTGCGCTGGCAGACAATGCCCTGCTGTTCGCCGCCATTGCCCTGCTCGCCCAGCTGAATGCCCCCTCCTGGCACACACCGGTGCTGCAGGAATTCTTCGTGTTCTCCTACATCGTGCTGGCGCCCTTTGTCGGCGCATTCGCCGACTCGCTGCCCAAGGGACGCGTGATGTTCATCAGCAACACCATCAAGCTGGTCGGTTGCGCAGCCATGCTGTTTGGCGCGAATCCGCTGTATGCCTATGGCCTGGTGGGCTTCGGTGCTGCGGCGTACTCGCCGGCCAAATATGGCATCCTGACCGAATACCTGCCGCCGGAAAAACTGGTGCTGGCCAACAGCTGGATGGAAGGCCTGACCGTGGCCGCCATCGTGCTGGGAGGTGGCGTCAGCGCCGCGCTGATCAACCCGGCCGTCGCCACCCCCTTGCTGAACTGGTGGCCTATCCCGTTCATCGACACACCGCCTGAACTCGCCATCAGCGTGATCATCCTGCTTTACCTGGTGGCCGCCCTGTTCAACCTGTACATCCCGCGCGTCGCCATCGACCACAAGCCGCTCAGCCGCAATCCGGTGTTCCTGCTGAAGGAATTCAACCACTGCTTCTGGCTGCTGTGGAAAGACCCGCTCGGCCAGGTGTCGCTGGCAGTGACCACGCTGTTCTGGGGTTCCGGCGCCACGCTGCGCCTGATCGTGCTGACCTGGGCCGCCGCGGCGCTGAGTTACAGCCACAGCAAGGCCATCATGCTCACCGTGTATGTTGCGCTTGGCATCGCCATCGGTTCGGTCATTGCCGCGCGCTACGTAAAGATAACCAATGCGGTCAAGGTGCTGCCGGTCGGCATCGCCATGGGGCTGGTGGTGCTGGTGATGATTCCGGTCACCAACTCCACCCTGGCCATCTGGCTGCTGATCGCCATCGGTGCCATGGCCGGCTATTTCGTGGTGCCGATGAACGCCCTTTTGCAGCATCGCGGTCACCTGCTGATGGGTGCAGGCAGCTCGATCGCCGTGCAGAACTTCAACGAAAACCTCAGCATCTTCGCCATGCTGGGCCTGTATACCCTGCTCGAGTGGCGAGGCTTCAGCATCTATGTGATCATTGCCGTGTTCGGCCTGTTGCTGGCCGGCATCATGGGGGTACTGTACAAACGCCACGGCCACGACCAGTACACCGGTGCAGAACGGCGCACGACACCACGCCCCGGCGCTGACAGGCCCAGCCATTAAGCTGGCACTATTTCAAAACTATCCAGGAGTCCGCTCATGAGAATTGTCCTCCCCCTGCTGATGCTGCTGGCCTTGCTCGCCGCCTGCAACCGTGATGACAGCGCCAAGCAGGCCAAACTGTTCGAAGAACAGCGCAACGCGCTGGACAAGGCCAAAGCCGTGGACAGCGCTGTGCAGAAGCAGGCCCAGGAACTGCAACAGAACCTGAATAAGCAGAGCAGCGACGCTGCCTCGCAATGACCATGCAGCCAGCCATGGGGCAGCAAGAAGTTTTCGAGCCGCAGAACGAACTGGAGCGACGACTGCTCAGCACACTGGAAGGCGGCATGGATGGCGATGACTTCATTGCCAGTCTGCTGCATGCGCAGGTATTCATGCCGGTGCAGGACGAGCCCGGCGAAAGCGAAGTAGCCCCGCACCCCGCTCATGCCCAGCCTCTGGTGTTGCAGGACGAAGAAGGCAGGCCGGTGCTGGTGCTGTTCACCAGCCCGGCACGCGCCAAGGAATTCATGCAGGACTTTCCCGATTATGGCGGCGGCCTGCTCACCGAATTCAGCTGGGTGCTGCGCCGCATGGGCTCACCCGTCGCCATCATCGTCAATCCGGATCAGGAAGCGGGCTTCGACCTCGAAGCCGACAGCGTGGCCGAGCTGATGGCCAGCCTGCCGCCGGCAGCGTGAGGCACCGCACATGCTCTACTACGCGCTCAAGGTAATCATCTCGGCAGTGCTGATCGTGGCAATCAGCGAGATCGCCAAGCGCTCCACCGGCCTGGCTGCCCTGCTCGCTTCGTTGCCGCTCGTCTCCTTGCTGGCCTTTATCTGGCTGCGCCTGGAAGGCGCCCCGCCCGCCCAGATCGCCGACCTCGCCGGCCAGATCTTCTGGCTGGTGATTCCGTCGCTCCTGCTATTCCTGCTGTTGCCGCTGCTGATCAGGCACGGCTACAACTTCTGGCTGAGCCTAGGCCTGTCAGTTGCCGCCACCGCCGGCTGTTACCTGGCCATGCTCCCGCTGCTGCGGCGCTTTGGCATCAGCCTTTAGCTCTCACCCTGCACAAACAGCGTCAGCACGCCGGTGTAGCCGTAGATGCGGTTATGCGAGATTTCGCCGTTGGCAAAGAAACCGACGATGGGAACGTCGCCCAGGGCCTGGCTGATCATCTTCAGCTCGGCCGAACCGGCGCCGAACATGCTCTCGCCGCGCCCGAGGCAGGAGAAATACAAACCACCGACGGGAGCGCCGCTCAAACCGGCCTGCATGTCTTCCACCGCACTGGCGCCATCGCGGCGGCAGAACATCACGGTCATGCCGGGCTGCACGTATTCGCTGATGGCCAGCAACTGCTTGTCCAGATCCATCCCCACCAGGTTGCGCACCACGTAATCCCCGGTGTCAGAGCCGGGAATCGGCAGGCCGACAAACACATATTCCGCCATCCGGTTCGGATCGCGGAACAGCAGCTCGCCGATCTCCTCGCGCAGCACCTCCAGCGCCGGACGATGATCGAGCTGGCTGACCACATTGCGATCGCACTCGGTCACCACATGCAGCGTGCCCAGCGGCGACACACCCTGCGTCAGGCGCGTGCTCACCCCCACTTCGGCAGAAAACACCACGCCCGACAATCCGCCCTGTGTCACCTCGTCCGCGACCTGCACGTGCTGGCTGCGCGAACTGGTAATGCCGCCCACCACGAAGCCGCTCTCCATGCGCGAGGCGAATTCCGGAATCAGCGCCGGCACCTCGGGATTCTCCGGGTCAGCATGCACGATGCCGAAATAGGGTTGACCATCGCCCGGCGCGAGTGCGGAATGAACCTCCTCCAGCGTACGCAACGTCGATATCACGCGAAAACTGCCGGCGGGGAAAGACCCCAGCATCACCACCATTGCTGCCTGATCGAGATACTCCTGATTGGTGCAGCAGATGCCGATGCCGCTGCTGCCCACCCAATGCGGCATGCCGGTCAGCTGCTTGAGGCGCGCCACGATCCCGGTCAGATGGCCGGCCATGCGGTCGCTCACATAGACAAAACCCAGGTTGGCCTCCGCTGGAACTTCGCCCAGCTGGGAAACGCAGGAGACCACCGCAT
>DATDDN010000166.1:0-5166 GCA_036523795.1 Gallionellaceae bacterium
CGCCTCGATCAGCGACTTGTACGACTCGGTGAGATCGACATACTTTCCGACCATGCCGATGGTGATCTCATGCCGCGGATTCTCCTGCGCCTTGATCAGCTTCTGCCAGACCGACAGGTCGGCAGGCGGCGCGTTCAACACCAATTCTTCGCAAATGATGCGATCCAAGCCCTGCTCGTGCAGCACTTGCGGCACCTTGTAGATGCTGTCCACGTCCCACATCGAGATGACGCTGTCTTCGCGCACATTGGCGAACAGCGATATCTTGGCACGCTCGTCGTCGGGGATGCGGCGGTCGGCGCGGCACAGCAAGGCGGTCGGCGAAATGCCGATCTCGCGCAGCTTCTGCACGCTGTGCTGGGTGGGCTTGGTTTTCAGCTCGCCGGCACTGGCGATATACGGCACCAGGGTCAGGTGCACGAACGCAGCGCTCTGGCGACCCAGACGCAGGGCCATCTGGCGCGTAGCCTCCAGGAACGGCAGCGACTCGATGTCACCCACGGTGCCGCCGATTTCCACGATGGCCACGTCCGCCTTGCCATCATAGGACGCGGTCGCGCCTCGCTCGATGAAAGCCTGGATTTCGTTGGTGATGTGCGGGATCACCTGCACCGTCTTGCCCAGGTATTCACCGCGACGCTCCTTGCGGATCACGCTGTCGTAAATCTGGCCGGTGGTGAAATTGTTCGACTTGCGCATCTTGGCACTGACGAAACGCTCGTAATGTCCCAGGTCGAGGTCGGTTTCCGCCCCGTCTTCGGTGACAAACACCTCGCCGTGCTGGAACGGGCTCATGGTGCCGGGATCCACGTTGATGTAGGGATCAAGCTTGAGCATGGTGACCTTGAGGCCGCGCGATTCCAGGATCGCAGCCAAAGAAGCGGCGGCGATGCCTTTACCCAGAGAGGAAACGACGCCGCCAGTAATGAAGATGTATTTAATCATGGGGCGCGATTGTACCGTAAATCGCCCCTTCCCTCAAAAGTTACCGTGATTTCAGCGCCATAAACCACCTGGCCTGCGGCTCGCAACGCGTACCTGCCGCCGGCATCCCGGCCAGCCCGATCAGCAGCCCCAGCCGGTTCGGGATAGTTCTGCAAATCAACGTCTTGAGGAGATTTCGGCAAGACCTGAACGGACTGCCTCATGGTGTACGACAGTGCACTCAGGGTTGCCGGAGCTCTTCCAGCCTCTGCAAATTGAAGCGTGCCCGGTGATACTGCGGATCCAGCTGCAGGGCGGCAGTGAACTCGTCGGCCGCCGCCGCCCTGCGTCCAGCCTGCATATAGGCATAGCCGAGATTATTGTGCACCCGCGCCTTGCCCGGCGAGAGGCGCACTGTCGCCTGCCACAGCGCTATTTCGCTGCGATAGTCGGCATTGCGCAACGCGGTCAGACCACCCAGCACTATCAGCAATCCCCCTGCCAGCAGCGCCAGCGCCCGCGGCTGCAGCCATAGCGACAGCTCGGCCAGCAGGCCCAACGCCAGCGGCCAGCCGGCCAGATACAGCTGGCGCTCATTGGCCACATCCACGCGCGGCAACAACAGGTACAGCGACAGCAGATGCAGCAATGCCCAGGCCAGCGCAAAGCCCAGCCACGGGCGACGATGCCGCCGCACCAGTGCGAGCACCACGCAGAGCAGAATGAACAGCACGGGCAGCCAGGCCTCTGAAACACCATGCAGCACCTGCAGATCGGGATCGATGTTCAGCCACAGCGGCAGCACCCATTGCCGCATCAGATAGCCGAACGCCACCGCCTGCGTGGCCAGATTGCCCGCAAGACTGTTCAGGTCGGCGCTGGTTGCCATTTCAGATTGATATGCGGGGTGCCCCAGAAAGAACAACGCCACCGCGAGCAGCAACAGCCAGCTCGACCATTGCCGGCGCGCAGCCGACTTCAGTGTGCCGCCGCCATACACCTCCCACAGCAGCAGGGCCAGAGGCAGAGTCACCGCGGTTTCCTTGACCGCCAGGGCCAGCAACATGGCAAGCGGCACCGCGCCATGCAACAACCATCGGCGTTGCCGTGCCCGCCCCTCTGCATAGGCCAGCACAGCGGCCAGATAGAACGTTGCCATCAACGCGCTGGAACGCCCGCTGATGTAGGTGATCGCCTCGCTATGCACAGGGTGCACGGCAAACAGCAAGGCCACCAGCAAGGGGAGCCGCTGTTGCGTCTGCAGCTGCGGCTGCTCCGCCACGAAGCGCCGTGCCAGAGCCCACACCAGCCAGATGTTGACGAGATGGATCACCACATTGGTGAGGTGAAAGCTGAAGGCACCCAGGCCAGCCGTCCAGTCTGCGGTGTAGCTGAGCTTCAGCAGCGGACGAATGCCGTGCCCCAGGTCAGCCTGCCAGGCGGCCCAGGAATGGACGTGCGGATTGTCGACAATGACGTTGTAATCATCGAACTGGAACTCTCCCAGGAAGGCACCGGCGTAAACCAGAACGGCCGCCAGCAGTGCGATGAGCACGCCCGCGTGCTGCCACCACCCTGATGTACGCGTCCCTTCCCTCACGGCCTGCATGGCTGCGTGCATCCTGTTGGCCGCTTCCTCATCCGCGATGCAGCCAGGCGTCCCGGCACACGACACGCGCAAGGTGTCATGATCGGCATCCGATGCGCTCTCCCGCCTGCCCGCCTCCCTCCAGCATTGTTCACGAGGCCCGCCGCGCCTGGGCAAACGCCAGATCGAGAATATCCACCGCATCCCACCAACGGTCGGGTGCATTCAGCATTACCAGCAGCACCGCGTCGCCGCCGCGCCTGACATACGCGATCAGGCACTTGCCCGCCTTGGGGGTGTAGCCGGTCTTGAGGCCCTGCACGCCGGGGTAGCGCCCGATCAGGGCATTCTTGTTTTCCACCTGATAAATGACCTTGTCATCCAGCGCACTGAATTGTGCCGAAGCCCGCATCGCCAGTTCCGTCACCAGCGGAATCTTCAGCAGCGCATTGGCGAGCAGCGCCAGGTCCTGCGCGGTGGAATAGTGATCGGCCGCGTCATGGCCGCAGGCGTTGGCAAAGTGGGTATGGCGCATGCCCAGCTGCTTTGCACGCTGGTTCATCTTCTGCACAAAGCGCTCCTGACTGCCCGCCATGTAGTCGGCCAGGGCGTGACAGGCATCGTTGTCGGAATTGAGCAGTGCGGCGGCAAGCAGGTCCTCCAGATAGAAGCGCTGGCCATTGTGTACGCCGAGGCGCGTGCCAGTCTCCTTCGCCGCCAGGTGGCTGATGGGCACCACCGCACGCGGCTGGTAATCATCCAGCACCAGCAGCACCGTCATCAGCTTGGTCAGACTGGCTGGCGGCAGCCGGCGCTGCACCTGCCTTTCCCACAGCAGCTGGCCGTTCAACTGTACCAGGTAGGCCGTTGCCACCTTGGGAAAAGGATCGGGCTGCGCCAGTGCGCCATGGCACACCAGCAGCAGCCCGATCAGCAGGTAACACATCGTCCGCAACTCAGAAGCCGAACAGACCTTTCAGCTTCTTGGCTCCCTGCAATACGGTATCGCTGGAGACCCCACTGGAGTCAGCACTCGACTTGTCGGCCTTGGATTTGCCCGCGTCCTTGCGCGCCGTATCATCTGTCGAGCCGCAATCGGTCGCTCCGCATTTCGCCAAATTTATGCAGGCAGCGCGTTGGTCCGGCGAAGTGTAGTCGCGCCCGCAATCTTCGTGCTCACGCGCAAATTCGCGGTATTCCTTGGCTTCTGCGGGACTGCAGTTCTTGTCCATGAACTCTTGCGGTCCGCTATGTACCAGGTTCTTGCACAGAGTCTTCTTCAAGCTCGCCATGTCCAGACTGCACATCCGGGTGACCATGAAGTCATTCGCGTTTACTTTCTGCCCGGCAGCCAATTTCTTTTGCTGTTCGTCCTGATTGATCAGCTGCTGATAGGCATCCGGGTCATGCGAGATCTTTTTCTTGACTGCCTGGCAATACTCTTTGCTGTTCTTGCACATGGGTGCCGGGCCCAGATGGTATGAGGAGGTTGTCAACAGCTTGTCCGAGTCGGAAACATCGCAAAGTTTGGCATTGTTAGCCTCGCTCTGCTTCTGCGCCAGTTCTGCCTGCTGCCTGTACTCGTCAGCTTGCGCTTTGCCCTTCCTGGCCATCTCTTCGGTATCGCAGGCGCCACCAATGCGCTTGCCGCTGCTGGTCATGGCCATGTTGACCGGTTCGCCGTGCGACTTGCCTGTCATCTTCATGTTGCTCTTGAAACTGTTGCCATCATGCGTGGTTTCGCCGACCATGTTCATGGTCTCACCATTGTTCACGCAGGTTCCCTTGTATTTGACGGTGTTGCCCGAGCGTTGCACATCGGTCATCTTGCAGTTGCTGTCCTTGCCCTGCGTCCTGCTGGGGTCAGCCTCACCGCCCTTGGGCAGGCACACCTTGTTGGTTTGCCCCGGCATCGCGAAGGGCATGCCCGGCATTTCCATCTTGGCCGTGATCTCCCACCATTCACCCGGTGCAGCCTGCACCGCTCCGGCAAATGCCGCCATCGCACCCAACCCAGCCACCAGCCAACCTTTCTTCATATTTGCCCCCTTACGAAAGATAGAAACAAACAAGTTGCTGCAACAAACCCGGCGAATTTTCCACCGCCGGCCGCACCTGTCAATATGCCATTTGGCCTATATACCTGGCAGGACTCAACCCTTGCCTTCCAGCGTCTCCCAGCGCTCCATCAGTGCCAGCAGCTCTTCCTCGATGGCATTGGCGCGTGCCTGCAACTGCTGCGCCTGCTTGGGATCGTCGCGATAGATCTTGCCGGCGGCCAGAATGGAGCCCACTTCAACCTGCTCACGTTCCAGTTCCTCAATTTTGCCAGGGATGGATTCCAGCTCGCGCGCTTCCTTGAAGCTGAGCTTGGCTCCGGCCTTGGGAGCGGGCTTGGCCGGCGCCGCCGGCTTGGCAGACACCTTGGCGGGTGCGGCACTGCCGCTCGCCTGCCCCTGCTGGAATTTCTGCACACGCACCCAGTCTTCGTAACCGCCCACGTATTCCATCAGCTTGCCGTTGCCCTCGAAGGCGATCACCTGCGTCACCACGTTGTCGAGGAAGGCGCGGTCGTGGCTCACCAGGAACAGCGTGCCGTCATAGTTGGCAAGCAGCTCTTCCAGCAGCTCCAGCGTCTCGATATCGAGGTCGTT
>DATDDN010000167.1:0-4108 GCA_036523795.1 Gallionellaceae bacterium
GGCTGGCTTTTTGGCTGCAACTTTTTTCGCTGCTGGCTTCTTGGCTGCTACAGCTTTCTTAGCGGCTGGCTTTTTGGCTGCAACTTTTTTCGCTGCTGGCTTCTTGGCTGCTACAGCTTTTTTAGCGGCTGGTTTCTTGGCAGCAACTGCTTTTTTCGCTGCCGGTTTTTTTGCTGCTGTTGCTTTCTTAGCGGCGGGCTTCTTTGCTGCTGCCGTCTTCTTTGCTGCGGGTTTTGCCTTCTTTGCTGCTGCCATTTCAACCTCCTTGATATGGTGAAAGTTAATGAAACACAACGAAACAACTACTACACACCCAGCTTGCCGCAACAGCAGCCTGCCGAACGTTCCTGGCCAAGAAAGACCCCTTGGCAACCATTTATAGTCAGCAACTTAACACACTATTTAAAAAAATTCTATTTTTTTGTTGACAAAGTGTGTTTTTTTTGTAGTTTGCGACCCTTTTTGGTCTCGCTCAGCGACATTTTCTGTAGCGCATGTTTACGTCTGCACATTCACTCTCATCTCCCGTCACTCGCAATGCGGGTGGCACTTCTTGCCGGAAGCCGGAGAAGCCCGTCACATAAGGGTTTCAGGCATACAAAGCTCTTTTGGCCGCGGCTAGCAAACCCTGCTTGCCCCTGCCTTGACATGAGCCAGGCTCATGTTAGCCCTCGCCGAAAAAATTTCTTCTCTCCCGCCAAACGCCATCTTCCTTAATCCCAGGACAACGCACCGCCTGTCTGATACTCGGTGACACGGGTTTCGAAGAAGTTTTTTTCCTTTTTCAAATCAATCATTTCCGCCATCCACGGAAAGGGGTTCGTGGCGCCCTGATAGAGCAGATCCACACCGATCTGCTGGCAACGACGGTTGGCGATGAAGCGCAGATATTCCTTGAACATCCCCGCATTCAAACCCAGGATGCCGCGCGGCATGGTGTCCTCGGCGTAGCGATATTCCAGCTCCACCCCTTTCTGGATCAGGCCGCGCACTTCCTCGCGGAACTCGGCTGTCCACAGATGCGGATTCTCCAGCTTGATCTGGTTGATCAGGTCCACGCCGAAGTTCAGGTGCATCGACTCGTCGCGCAGGATGTACTGGTACTGCTCGGCCGCACCGGTCATCTTGTTCTGGCGGCCCAGCGCCAGGATCTGCACGAAGCCGACATAGAAGAACAGGCCTTCCATGATGCAGGCAAACACGATCAGGCTCTTCAGCAGCTTCTGGTCCGCCTCCGGCGTGCCGGTCTTGAATTCGGGGTTGGTCAACGTATCGATGAAGGGCAGCAGGAATTCGTCCTTGTCGCGGATGCTGGGCACTTCGTGGTACATGTTGAAGATTTCACCCTCGTCCAGCCCCAGGCTTTCCACGATGTACTGGTAGGCATGGGTGTGGATCGCCTCTTCGAAGGCCTGGCGCAGCAGGTACTGGCGGCACTCGGGATTGGTGATCTGGCGATAGGTGCCCAGCACGATGTTGTTGGCCGCCAGGCTGTCGGCGGTGCTGAAGAAGCCCAGGTTGCGCTTGACGATCAGGCGCTCGTCGTCGGTCAGGCCATTGGGGTTCTTCCACAAGGCAATGTCCGCGGTCATGTTGATTTCCTGCGGCATCCAGTGGTTGGCGCAGCCGGCCAGGTATTTCTCCCACGCCCACTTGTACTTGAACGGAACCAGCTGGTTCACGTCCGCCTTGCAGTTGATGATGCGCTTGTCTTCCACGCGGATGCGCGCATTGCCCTCGGCTGCGATGGTGTAGGCATGCTCTGCCCTGGCAGCGGGCGCTGCCCCCATGCCCATGGCCGCCATGTTCATCGCGCCGGTTGTCGCTGTACTGCTTACTTCGTCATCAAATGTCAGCATGATGCTCCTTTATTTTTCTTGAATGCCGCCCGCAGGCGGCCAACCATCATCTAGCAACCATCAGCCAAGGCCTTACTGGCAGGCTTCGCAATCCGGGTTATCGATGGAACAGAACTTGGCCTCACCCTCCACCGGCGCCGCAGCCACCGCATTCAACGAACCGGCACGGGAAGTCGATTTCTCGGCAGAGGTCGCCCCCAGGGTACGCAGGTAATAGGTGGTCTTCAGGCCGCGCAGCCAGGCCAGCTTGTAGGTGTCGTCCAGCTTGCGCCCAGACACCCCGGCCATGTAGATATTGAGCGACTGCGCCTGGTCGATCCACTTCTGGCGGCGCGCGGCCGCCTCGATCAGCCATTGCGGCTCGAATTCGAACGCGGTCGCGTACAGGCTGCGCAGCTCGGCCGGAATGCGGTCGATGCGCGACACGCTGCCGTCGAAATATTTCAGGTCGGCGATCATCACCTCATCCCACAGGCCAAGGCGCTTCAGGTCGCGCACCAGATAGTCGTTGATCACGGTGAATTCGCCGGACAGGTTGGATTTCACGAACAGGTTCTGGTAGGTCGGCTCGATGCAGGCCGACACCCCAATGATGTTGGAAATGGTCGCCGTCGGTGCAATCGCCACGCAGTTGGAATTGCGCATGCCATACTGCTGGATGCGGGTGCGCAACGCGCTCCAGTCCATGCTGGAGAAAGAATCCACCTCAACGAAGCCGCCGCGCGACTGGCGCAGCATGTCCAGGGTGTCCTGCGGCAGGATGCCGCGATCCCACAGGCTGCCGCGGTAGCTGGCGTAGCGGCCGCGCTCTTCGGCGAGCTCGGTCGAAGCCCAGTAGGCGTAGTAGCACACCGCTTCCATGGAACGATCGGCAAAGTCTACCGCCTCCTGCGAGGCATACGGCACGCGCAGCTCGTGCAGGCAGTCCTGGAAGCCCATGACACCCAGGCCAACCGGACGGTGTTTGAGGTTGGCGTTGCGCGCCTTGTTCACCGCGTAGTAGTTGATGTCGATCACGTTATCCAGCATGCGCATCGCGGTGGTGATGGTGCGGCGCAGCTTGTCGTGGTCCAGCTGGCCATACTTCTCGTGCCCCTGCGGATACAGGTGGGCCACCATGTTGACCGAGCCCAGGTTGCACACGGCGATCTCGGAATCGGAGGTATTCAGGGTGATCTCGGTGCACAGGTTGGAGCTGTGCACCACACCCACGTGCTGTTGCGGCGAGCGTACGTTGCAGGGGTCCTTGAAGGTCACCCACGGATGGCCGGTCTCGAACAGCATGGTCAGCATCTTGCGCCACAGGCTGGTGGCCTGCACCTTCTTGAACAGCTTGATCTCGCCGCTGGCCACACTGGCCTCGTAGCCCAGGTAGGCCTGCTCGAATTCCGCGCCGAATTTGTCGTGCAGGTCGGGGCAGCTTGCGGGCGAGAACAGCGTCCATTCGCCGTTTTCCAGCACGCGCTTCATGAACAGGTCGGGAATCCAGTTCGCGGTGTTCATGTCGTGGGTGCGGCGGCGGTCGTCGCCGGTGTTCTTGCGCAGGTCGAGGAATTCCTCGATGTCGAGGTGCCAGGTTTCCAGATAGGCGCACACCGCGCCCTTGCGCTTGCCGCCCTGGTTCACCGCCACGGCGGTGTCGTTCACCACCTTGAGGAACGGCACCACGCCCTGCGATTTGCCGTTGGTGCCCTTGATGTGGCTGCCCAGCGCGCGCACCGGCGTCCAGTCATTGCCCAGGCCGCCGGCGAATTTGGCCAGCAGCGCGTTTTCCTTGATGGCTTCGTAGATGCCGTCCAGATCGTCCTGCACCGTGGTGAGGTAGCACGACGACAGCTGCGAGCGCATGGTGCCGGAATTGAACAGGGTGGGCGTCGAGCTCATGAAATCGAAGCTGGACAGCAGGCGATAGAACTCGATGGCGCGGCCTTCGCGATCCACTTCGCGCAGCGCCAGGCCCATTGCCACGCGCATGAAAAACGCCTGCGGCAGCTCGATGCGCACCTCGTCCACGTGCAGGAAATAGCGGTCATACAGGGTCTGCAGGCCGAGGTAACCGAACTGCAGGTCGCGGCTTGCATCCAGCTCGCGGCCCAGGCGTGCCAGGTCGAACTGCGCCATCTCCGGGCTGAGCAGGCCGGCTTCCACGCCGCGCTTGATAAATTTTGGGAAATACTCGGCATAGCGGGCATGCATTTCGGCATGCGCCACCTCTTCGCCCAGCACTTCGCTGCAGATGTTGTTCAGCA
>DATDDN010000168.1:0-32813 GCA_036523795.1 Gallionellaceae bacterium
TCAGAATGGCCATAGCGAAAATTGGCAGACATAATGAAAATTGCTCCGCAAGAGGGATGGCGAAAAATTCTGCACGACAACCCGGCAATGCCGGTCAGGACTGCTGTTTCATCCTGTCATCATGCTCCTGCTGACATGCAGACTTGGCCGCAGAGAGAATGGCGTCAGCCGCATCCAGCGTGGCCTGAGGAATGACGACCACACCGCGCTTGCTCGGCATGGTTTTTCGCAGCAATGCCATGTAGTCAGCGTTGGCCTTGTCCGCTGCATCCTGACAGCTCTTGAGGCCGCTCTGCAGGTTGCTCTGCGATTGCGAGTCAAACTGCGCCTTCAACTCGGCCCGCTTCCTGGCCTCGGTGCGCGCCTGCTGCACATCCTGTTGCAGACTCTGCGCCTGCGCCAACTCCTGCCGGTTCAGGCAATCAAGATACAACCATGAACCACCCGCCAGAAACAACAGCACCAATGCAATGACGATCTTTACCATATGACCCTTGAGTTTTCTTGCCACAGTACATCATAGCCCAAGCAGGGTCATCGCAAAAACAAAAGGCGACCCCACCGGTCGCCTCTCGCTTAGACTACGCGCCACCACCCACTACAAACCGATGCGCATCGCCTCCGGATCAAGCTGGCGCACTCTGGAGAGAATCTCCATGCCCTCGACCGTGTCCGGGTCATATTTCACAATCAGCGCATGCGGATGATTGTGATGGTTGAATTCGGCGCAATCCACGCCATCGCATTCCATCAGGCTTCTTTCCAATTCGACCCGCTCCTTCGCATCCAACTCCGGGTGTACATGAATCAACATATCTGCTGCTCTACCCATGATGATCTCCTCTCGTTGGTTCGTTGCTCAAGACAGGGCTGCAATGCGCTACCCTTACGTCGCATTATAGGCCTGCAAAATCCGAAATACAGCGCCTTGCCCCTGTCGCCAACGCAAGCATTACTGATTCGATCGATAGGCAAAATCCACACGCCGGTTCTGCTTCCAGCAGCTCTCGTCGTGGCAGCTTGCGCGCGGCTTCTCTTCACCGAAACTGGCCTCGTGTATGCGAGAACCGGCAATATTAAGCAGGATCAACTGTGCGCGCACGGCACGTGCACGTTTGCTGCCCAGCGCCAGGTTGTATTCCGGACTGCCGCGCTCATCGGCGTTGCCTTCCAGCGTCAATGTGTCCTGCGGATGTGCCCTGAGGATTGCCGCATGCTGCAGCAACAGTTCACGGTATTCCGGCTTCACCACAAAACTGTCGAAATCGAAATACACACTCTTGTCCTGCAGGCCCTGCTGTTCTGCCACCCTGGCTGACTCGGTCAATCCCTCCGTCGCCGTGCCACTCGCCGCCGGCGTCCCCATCTCGGCGCCCGGCGCAGTTGCCGCAGCCCCCCCCACCGGGGCGGCACCGCTTGTTTCCTGTGGCGCCGAAGCACAGGCAGCCAGCAGCATCGAAGCACATATCACGGCAATGAAATTCTTCATGGCTTCCTCCTCACTTGGTCATCAACAAACCTGGTAATGCAGGATTCAATCATGCAGCACGCTGGCCGCACAAATTCCGCCCAATCAGGCGGTTTCGCTACGCTGTGCCAGCAGGGCCAGCACTCCTTGCAGGGCAATGCACACGGCCTGCTGGCGAATCGCGGCACGGCTGCCGGACAGGAGGTGATGGTGCGCGATCGTGCTGCCGTCTCTTAGACCCCAGGCAAACCACACGGTGCCCACCGGCTTGTCCGGTGTGCCGCCGCCTGGCCCCGCGACGCCGCTGATGGCCAGCGCCACCTGGGCCTGGCTGTTGCGCAAGGCGCCAGCCACCATCTCGCGCACGGTGGCCTCGCTCACCGCCCCAAAGCGCATCAATGTGTCAGCAGACACCCCCAGCATGTCGCTCTTGGCCTGATTGGAGTAAGTGACAAAGCCGCGATCAAACCAGCTTGAGCTGCCGGCGATGTCGGTCACGGCGCTCGCCACGCCTCCACCCGTGCACGACTCGGCCGTGGTCAGCATCACGCCATGCGCCTTGAGTGCTGCGCCGACTCGCGCGGCCAGTTGCTCCATCACAGTCCCCGTGCCAGGTCCGCCTGGATGTCGCTCACTGCCTCCAGGCCGACGCCGATACGAATCAGGCTGTCGGTGATGCCTGCCGCCGCGCGCGCCTCGGGTGTGATGCGCGCATGCGTGGTCGAAGCCGGATGGGTGATGGTGGTCTTGGTGTCACCCAGGTTGGCGGTGATGGACAGCAGTCTGGTGCTGTCGATCACCTTCCACGCGGCATCCTTGCCACCCTTCACTTCGAACGCCACGATGCCGCCGCCGGTCTTCTGCTGCTGCATCGCCAACTTGTGTTGCGGGTGCGAAGGCAGGCCGGGATACAGCACGCGCGCCACGCCCGGCTGCTGCTCCAGCCACTGCGCCAGCTCCAGCGCCTTGGCGCTGTGCGCTTCCATGCGCAGCTTGAGCGTCTCCATGCCTTTCAGGATCACCCAGGCATTGAACGGACTCAGCGTGGGGCCGGCGGTGCGCAGGAAGCCGAACACCGGCGCAATCAATTCCTTGCTGCCCAGCACGGCGCCGCCCAACACCCGCCCCTGCCCATCCAGGTATTTCGTGGCGGAGTGGATCACGATGTCCGCGCCCAGTTCTAGCGGCTGTTGCAGGATAGGGGTGCAGAAGCAGTTGTCCACGGCCAGCAGTGCGCCGCACTGCTTGGCCACCGCGGCAATCGCCTTCACATCCGAAATCTCGGTGAGCGGGTTGGACGGGGTTTCCAGGAAGAACAACTTGGTGTTGGGCTTTACCGCCTGCTGCCATTCGCTCACATCGGTGGCGGACACATAGCTCACCTCCACCCCGAATTTCTTGAAGTAGTTGTTAAACATGTTGATGGTCGCGCCAAACAGGCTGCGCGAGGCAATCACATGATCGCCCGCCTTGAGCAGCCCCATGATGGTGGCGAGGATGGCGGCCATGCCGGAAGCGGTGGCTACGCAGGCCTCCGCCCCTTCCAGCGCGGCCAGGCGCTCCTCGAACATGGTGACGGTGGGGTTGGTGAAGCGCGAATAGATGTAGCCCGGCTCCGCTGCCACGAATTTTGCCGCCGCCTCGGCCGCACTGGCCGAAACAAAACTGGAGGTCAGGTACATCGCCTCACTGTGTTCACCAAATTGGCTGCGGTGCGTACCGGCGCGGATGGCCAGCGTTTCCAGCTCGTAATCCTGATCTGACATGATGTGACTCCCGAAATGCAAAAACCCGGAAAGCTTAGCGCTAAACCGGGTTTCCCACGCTTTAGCAGTATTTATCAGGCGCCCGCAAGCTGTTCCTCAAATCGGCGCATGTGTAAATTAACACCGCCGCAGCGGCGGTGTCAAACACGGTGCCTTACATGGAAGAAACGGACATCGCCAGATCCAGCTCCATCTGGTCGTCGTCCGGCTGTGGCGCAGGCTTGGGCTGTCCACGCGCGGCTTCGATGCGGTCGAGGTACTCTGCCGTGATGTCGCCGGTGATATAGATGCCATCGAAGCAGGAGCAGTCGAAATTCGCAATGGACGGATTGCCCTTGTTCACCGCCGCCTTGAGGTCCTCCAGATCCTGGTAGATCAGGCGGTCAGCGCCGATTTCCTTGCAGATCTCCGCATCGTTGCGCCCAGTGGCGATCAGCTCGTGGCGCGAGGGCATGTCGATGCCGTATACGTTGGGGTACATCACGGGAGGCGCAGCCGAGGCGAAGTACACCTTGCGCGCACCGGCATCGCGCGCCATCTGCACGATCTCGCGGCTGGTGGTGCCGCGCACGATGGAGTCGTCCACCAGCAGCACGTTCTTGTCCTTGAACTCCATGCTGATGGCGTTCAGCTTCTGGCGCACCGATTTCTTGCGCTTGGCCTGGCCGGGCATGATGAAGGTGCGGCCGATGTAGCGATTCTTCACGAAGCCCTCGCGGAACGGGATGCCGAGGCGATTGGCCAGTTGCAGCGCACTGGGGCGGCTGGAATCCGGAATCGGGATCACCACGTCGATGTCATGCTTGCCCCATTCGCGCTGCAGCTTGTCGGCCAGGTATTCGCCCATGTTGAGGCGGGTTTCGTACACCGAGATGCCGTCGATCACCGAATCGGGCCGTGCCAGGTAGACATATTCGAATATGCACGGCGCCAATACCGGCGCTTCGGCACATTGCTTGCTGTACAGCTTGCCATCGAAGTCGATGAACACGGCCTCGCCCGGCGCGATATCGCGCATGAACTTGAAGCCCAGGGTATCCAGCGCCACGCTTTCCGAAGCGACCAGGTATTCGACGCCCTGTTCGGTCTGGTTGCTGCCGATCACCAGCGGGCGGATGCCCCAGGGGTCGCGGAAGGCGAGCAGGCCGTAGCCCGCAATCATGGACACCACGGAGTAGGCGCCACGGCAGCGTTTGTGCACGTTGGAGACGGCAGCGAAGATGGAGTTCACATCGAGACGGAACTGTTTGCACTCGCGCTGCAGCTCATGCGCCAGCACGTTGAGCAGCACCTCCGAATCGGAGTTGGTGTTGACGTGGCGCAGGTCGTCGAGGAACAGTTCTTTCTGCAATTGCGAGGTGTTGGTGAGGTTGCCGTTGTGGCCGAGCACGATGCCGAAAGGCGAGTTGACATAGAACGGCTGCGCTTCGTTGTGATCGACCGCAGAGCCCGCAGTGGGGTAGCGCACATGAGCGATGCCGGCATTGCCCGTAAGCGCGCGCATGTTGCGGGTACGGAATACGTCGTGCGCGAGGCCATTGCCCTTGTGCAGGTGGAAGGTGTTTCCCTCCAGGGTGGCGATGCCGGCTGCATCCTGGCCGCGGTGCTGCAATACCTGCAGTCCGTCATACAGCAGCTGGTTTACCGGGGTGCGCGCAACGACGCCTAAAATGCCACACATATTGGTGAGTCCTTAAACAGGTTTAGTAATGCATGCTTTTTGCCACATCATCGGGCAGTGACTTCTTCAACAGCAGCGCCGCCTGCTGCAGGGGCTGGCTCAGCGCCGCTTCGCGCCAGGCCGCCTGTTGCGGCAGCTGGGTAAAGCCCGCCAGCAGCACCAGCACCACCGCCAGCAACACGCCGCGCACCAGGCCAAACATGGCACCCATTACGCCATCGGTGCGCCAGTCCAGGCCAAAGAAGCGCGCCAGCTTGTTCAGCGACCAGGCGGCGATGCCGCACAGGATCAGGGTCAGCAGGAACAGCGCGGCAAATGCGGCGGCGGTTTTCATCTCTTCCGCGCCCAGCACATCCGGCATATGAGGTGACAGATCCGCCACAAACGCCAGCGCCACGAAATAGGCGCTCAGCCAGCTCAACAACGACAGGATTTCATACATCAGGCCGCGCCACCAACCCAGCAGCATCGACAATACCACCACCAGCACGACGCAGTAATCGAACAGCGTCAATTCAGGCTCACCACATTCGGGTGCAGCCCATTGGCCTCGAGTTTGCGCCGCACCTTGTCGGCCGCATCATGGCTGGGGTAGCTACCGACGCGCACGCGAATCTTGTCGCCGACTTTCTCGGTATAGGCGTGATAGCCCTGTTTGGCCAACTGGTCTTTCAGGTGTTTGGCCGAGCCAGCATTGGCGAAGGCTCCCACCTGCACCCCAAAGCCGCCATGCGCCACACTGGCGGGCTTTTCAGCCGGTTTGACAACGGGCTTGGGCTCTGGTTTCGGCTTGGCAACGACCTGCCCCGGCGCAGCTGGAGCAGCCTTGCTGTCCACAGCTGCCGCAGGGGCCGGGGGCTCCTCCGGCAAGGGCGGCGCAACGGCCGCGGAAACAGGTTGCGATTCCGCAATCACCGCGCTGGCCGGGGCCACCGCGACCTGCGGGTTGAATTCGCCGGCATGCTCCTTGTCCGGGATGCGCAGCTCGATATCCTGCGCTGCGGGTGGCGGCTCGCGATCCAGCACCATGGGCAGGATGATGACGGCAGCGGTGGTGAGTGCCACCGCGCCGATCAGGCGACGGCGCAGCTGCCGTTTCAGGTTTGCTTCTTCATCGCTGCTGAGCTGTTTGGCCATGTTGATTAATTCGCAATTCGAATGCCGCGGGCGCGCATCACTTCCGCGACGGTGTAGAACGATCCGAAGGCCACAATTCTATCATTTTCGCCCGCCGCGTTGCAGGCGTGATGCACGGCGTCGCCGGCACTGGCGAACACGTGCACGGGAACACTCACCTGCTCCTGCGCCAGTACTTGGCGCAACTCTTCCGCGCTGGCGCCGCGCGGTGCCGCGATGCCGGCCAGCAGCCACTCGTCGACGCATGGGCTCAGCGCGCGCACCACGCCGGCCATGTCCTTGTCCTTGAGCATGGCACACACCGCGATCGTGCGGGTAGCCGGCGGCATGCTGGCCAGGTTGCGCGCCAGCGATGCGGCGGCATGCGGGTTGTGCGCCACATCCAGGATCAGTGTGGGCCGCCCCGGCAGCACCTGGAAGCGCGCCGCCAGCTGTACTTCAGTCAGCCCGCGCCGCACGGCCGCCATGGGCACAGGCAGGCGTTCCTTCAGCGCGTCCAGCGTGGCCAGGACTGCGCTGGCATTGTTCAGCTGGAACTTGCCGCGCAAGGCCGGGTAAGGCAGGCTGCTGCGCGCACCGGCCGGGCCGTAATAATCCCATTGCTGCGCGTGCACCTTCGCACCGAACTGCTGGCCCAGCCGCCACAACGTTGCACCCGTCTTCTGCGCCTGCTCGGCAATGGGCTGCGGCATGTCGGGATCGCCGAACACCGCCACCTTGCCGGCACGGAAGATGCCAGCCTTTTCAAACGCGATCTTCTCGCGCGTATCGCCCAGATAATCGGTGTGGTCGAGGTCTATGCTGGTCACCACGGCACAGTCGCAGTCGAACGCGTTCACTGCATCCAGGCGTCCGCCCAGCCCCACTTCCAGGATGGCGACATCGACCTGATGGGCGATGAAGCTCTGCATCGCGGCCAGGGTGCCGAATTCGAAATAGGTCAGGGAGATGTCGCCGCGCGCCGCCTCGATGGCGGCGAAGGACGCGCACAGCTCGGCATCGCTCACCGGCTGTTTGGCGATGCGCACGCGTTCGTTGTAGTCGAGCAGATGCGGCGAAGTGTACAGGCCGGTGCGGTAGCCCGCCGCATGCAGGATCGCCTCCAGCATGGCACACACCGAGCCCTTGCCGTTGGTGCCGCCGACGATGATGACGGGGCACTCGGGATCAAGCCGCAGACGCTGTCTGACTTCCGCAACGCGCTCAAGACCGAGCGCGATGGTCTTGGGGTTCAGTGATTCAAGATGGGTCAGCCATTCGGCCAGGGTGGCGGGCATTGTATCCATGGCGGGTGCAATGCCCGTGTGCTGCATCCTGCGCTAGCTTCAGGCAGCCAGCGGCACGGCGGCCGGCTGCCTGGTCAGCAGGGTGATCAGGGTGGCGAGCTGGTCGCGCATCTGGCGGCGATCCACGATCATGTCGATGGCGCCGTGCTCAAGCAGGAACTCGGCACGCTGGAAGCCCTCTGGCAGGGTTTCACGCACGGTCTGCTGGATCACGCGCGCACCGGCAAAGCCGATCAGCGCATTGGGCTCGGCCAGCACCACGTCGCCCATGAATGCGAAGCTGGCGGAGACGCCACCCATGGTGGGATCGGTCAGCACGGAGATGAAGGGCAGCTTCGCCTCATTCAGCTGGGTCAGCGCGGCACAGGTCTTGGCCATCTGCATCAGCGACAGCAGGCCTTCCTGCATGCGCGCGCCACCGCTGGCAGCGAAGCATATGAAGGGGATGTTCTGCTCCACGGCCAGCTGCACGCCGCGCACGAAACGCTCACCCACCACCGAGCCCATGGAACCGCCCATGAAGCTGAATTCGAACGCTGCGGCAATTACCGGCACCGCATGGATGCTGCCCTGCTGCACTACCAGCGCATCATCCTCCCCGGTGTCTTTCTTGGCGCCAGTCAGGCGCTCGCTGTACTTGCGGCTGTCCTTGAACTTGAGGGTATCTACCGGCAACACTTCCGCACCGATCTCGAAGCGGCCTTCGCTGTCCAGCAACCAGTCCAGGCGCTGACGCGCGGGAATGCGGTGATGGTGGCTGCATTTGGGGCAGACGCTGAGATTCTTTTCCAGGTCGGCGTGATACAGCACGGCCTGGCAGGCCGGGCACTTGTGCCACAAGCCGTCCGGCACGCTCTTCTTGGCTTCGTCGCTGCCACGGCGCTTGATCTTCGGCGGCAATAATTTCTGGAACCAACCCATTTTCTTCTCCTCCTTCATTTACGCTCGTGCCGGAGCACGCTGCGTCATTTAGTATCCGGTTAATCAGGCCTGATCAATGGCCCCACGCAATTCCCTGACCAGCCGCGACACATTCGCCACGACCTCTGCCTCTTTCGAATTTTCGACTTCCTGCACGATACGGCTGCCCACCACCACGCCGTCGCACAGCGCCGCCACGGCCCTGGCAGTCTGCGCATCGCGGATACCGAAGCCCACGCCGATCGGCAGCTTGATGTGCTTGCGCAGCTGCGGCAGTTTCTGCTCGATGGCGCCCAGATCCAGATTGCCGGCGCCTGTGACGCCCTTGAGCGAAACGTAATACACATAGCCGCGCGCCAACTGGGCCACCTGGGCTATGCGCGCATCGGTAGTGGTCGGTGCCAGCAGGAAGATGGGCGCGATGTCGTGGCGCTGCAGATGCTCGAATGCCTCGTGGCTTTCTTCCGGAGGAAAATCCACGGTCAGCACGCCGTCCACGCCCACCTCGGCGCAACGCTGGGCAAAAGTTTCCCAGCCCATGGCCTCGATCGGGTTGCCGTAGCCCATCAACACCACCGGCGTGGTCGCATCCTGTTTGCGGAACTCGGCAACCATCGCCAGCACGCCGCGCAGCGACATGCCGTTCTTGAGCGCGCGTTCGGACGCGCGCTGAATGGTGGGGCCATCCGCCATGGGGTCGGAAAACGGCACGCCGAGTTCGAGTATGTCGGCGCCGGCCTGCACCAGCCCGTGCAACAAGGGCACGGTGAGTTGCTGCGAGGGGTCGCCTGCAGTGATGAACGGGATCAGCGCCTTGCGCTTCTGCTGCTTGAGATTGTCAAAGGTAGTCTGGATGCGGTTCATAGCGTGATGCCTTTGATTTTCGCCACCGTATTCATGTCCTTGTCGCCACGACCCGACAGGTTGACCAGCAACACCTTGTCCTTGCCCATGGCGGGTGCGATCTTGATGGCGTGTGCCAGGGCATGGCTGGATTCCAGTGCCGGAATGATGCCTTCGAAACGGCACAGCGCATCGAACGCGGCAATCGCTTCATCGTCGTTGATCGCCACGTACTCCGCGCGGTGGATGTCCTTGAGCAGGCAGTGCTCGGGGCCGACGCCGGGGTAATCCAGGCCGGCCGAGATGGAATGGGTCTCGATGATCTGGCCGTTCTCGTCCTGCATCAGATAGACCTTGTTGCCATGCAGCACGCCAACCTTGGCATTGGCGGTAAGCGGCGCCGCATGCGATCCGCTGGCGATGCCGTGACCGCCGGCTTCCACGCCAATCAACTGCACATTGGGCACTTCGATATAGGGGTGGAACATGCCGATGGCGTTGGAACCGCCGCCCACACACGCGATCACCGCATCCGGCTGGCGCCCGATCATCTCGGGCATCTGCACCTTGGCTTCGTTGCCGATCACGCACTGGAAGTCGCGCACCATCATGGGATACGGATGCGGGCCGGCCGCGGTGCCGAAGATGTAGAAGGTGCTTTCGACGTTGGTCACCCAGTCGCGGATGGCTTCGTTGCAGGCGTCTTTCAGCGTGCGCGAGCCGCTTTCCACCGACACTACCTTGGCGCCGAGCAGCTTCATGCGGAACACGTTGGGCGCCTGGCGCTGCACGTCCTCCGCACCCATGTAGACGATGCACTCCATGCCGAAGCGCGCCGCCACGGTGGCCGTGGCTACGCCGTGCATGCCGGCGCCGGTCTCGGCGATCACGCGCTTCTTGCCCATGCGGCGGGCCAAAAGGGCCTGGCCGATGGCGTTGTTGATCTTGTGCGCGCCGGTATGGTTGAGATCCTCACGTTTCAAATAGATCTGCGCACCGCCGAGGTTTTCGGACAGGCGTTTGGCGTGGTAGATAGGGCTGGGGCGGCCGACGTAGTGCTTCAGTTCGTAGGCGAACTCGGCCTTGAATTCCGGGTCGTCACGGAAGCGCAGGTATTGCTGGCGCAGCTCATCCACCGCCGGGATCAGCGTCTCCGCCATGTAAATGCCGCCGTACTGGCCGAAATGGCCGGTGTTGTCAGGATAGTTGTAAGTCAATGTGTACTCCGTATAAACCTACTGCGCCGCCCGATTGCCGCGTCGCGTGTTGGCTCCGACCAACCTGAAGGAAGGTCTTCGCCGCAACTTCGTTGTCGTTCATTCCTCGCCTACCAAGATGGTATGTCTCGTCAGTCACTGCGCGGCTCCTTGCACTCAGGCTTGCTCGCTACGGTTTCTGACGGAGTCCACACGCTTAACCTCATTGATGAATGCCGCGATCTTCGCCACATCCTTGATGCCCTTGCCCGCCTCCACGCCGCTGGACACGTCCACGGCCCATGGGCGTACCTGGCGGATGCCCGCGGCCACGTTGCCTGCATGCAGGCCGCCGGAGAGGATCACCGGCAGCGGCAGGTTGTGGGGTATCAGACCCCAGTCAAACGCCTCGCCGGTGCCGCCCGGCGTGCCTTCCACGAAGGCATCCAGAAGCAAACCCTGGGCGCTGGCGTAATCAGCCGCACATTGTACCAAATCCACCCCCGGCTTGACCCGGATTGCTTTCAGGTAGGGACGGCCGAACTGGGGGCAAAATTCCGGCGCTTCGTCGCCATGGAATTGCAGCACGTCCAGCGGCACCGCCTGCAGCGTGGCACGCACAAAATCGGCACTGGCATTGACGAACAGGCCGACCAGACTGACGAACGGCGGCACGACGGCAGCGAGCTGCTGTGCCTGTGCCACGCTGACGTGGCGCGGGCTTTTTTCGTAAAACACCAGCCCGAGCGCATCCGCCCCGCAGCGTGCAGCCGCGAGTGCGTCTTCCTTGCGCGTAATGCCGCAGATCTTGATTCTGGTCATGGAGTGAGGTGTGTCTAAAAACCGAAGGCGGCATTGTAAATGCATTCGGTGTCCCGGCCAAACCCGGCAATTTGCCGGCAAATGCTCAGGACGCCTCGGCAAGGACCGCTTGCGGCAGCCCCCATTTAGGGTCGTAGGTGATGTGTTGCAGATACAGCCCGTCCGGTGCAAAGGTGGGGGCGGCCTGGCTGCGTTCGCGGCCCTCCAGCACCTGCAACATCCATGCCGGCGGGTGCTTGCCCTTGCCCACATAGACCAGGCAACCCACGATGTTGCGCACCATGTGATGCAGGAATGCGTCGGCCTTCAGCTCGAACAGGATCAGCTCGCCATGGCGACGGATGTCCAGCCGCTGCAGGTGCTTGATGGGCGACTTGGCCTGGCATTCAGCCGCACGGAACGCGCTGAAATCGTGCTTGCCCAGCAGGTGCTGCGCACCGGCTCGCATCGCATCCAGGTCGAGCGGAGCATGGAACCAGCCGACCTTGCCCTGCCGGATCGCGCTGCGTACGGGGCGATTGAGCAGCACATAACGGTAGCTGCGCGCCTGCGCCGAGAAGCGCGCGTGGAACTCTTCCGGCACTTCAAGCGCCCACAGCACGCTCACGCTGGCCGGCAACAGGGCATTCACCCCGCGCACCCAGGCGCTGAGCGGGCGTTCGGCTCGGGTATCGAAATGCACCACCTGCTCCAGCGCATGCACGCCGGCGTCGGTCCTGCCTGCAGCCAGCACGCTGACTGCCTCGCCGGCGATCTGGCTCAGGGCCAACTGCAGCGCGTCCTGCACGGTTTGCCCGTCGGGCTGGCTCTGCCAGCCCCGGTAAGAGCTGCCGTCATATTCGAGCCCCAGCGCGATCCTCACTGCAGCCCCCACACGACCAGCAGCAAGGCACCTGCAAGCAGCAAGCCGTCTCGCCAGCCCAGTCGCTGGGTATGCAGCTCCACCACGCTACCGGATGTCGGCGCGAAGTCCAGCATCCGGGAAATGGTCGCCCTGTCGGTTGCGCCGAACTGCAGCTGCTGCTCGGCATAATGCAGGGTAAGCGCAAGACGTACGGCCATGCGCTCACGCGCCAACCCCGCGTACTGCAGCGGAAACAACAGGGCATGCAGGGCCGCGATGATCTGTTCGCGTGCCAGCAGACTCAGCAGCAGTGCCAGACTGGCCAATATCGTCAACAACCTGGCCAACTGCAGGGCGCCTTCAAGCACTCCTTCCCGCACGGGACTGAACCCGCCCCATTGCGCAAACATAGGCTCGCCCGGCGTGACATAGGCATAGAGCAGCACCAGCGACAGCAGAATCCAGCGTGTGCGCCGCAGCAGAGAGAGAAAGCGCCGATCTGCCCGCCATAGCGCCAGCAGCACGCTGCCTGCTGCCATTAGCAGCAGGAGCATGCCCTGCGACGCCTGCGTCAGCACGGCAAGGCCAACCCAGAGCAGCAGTGGGGTAACAGGGTGCAACACCCAGCGAGGGTTGTTCGACAATTTATCCATCTCGGCAGATATTTTCATCAGGCGTCGGCACTTTCGATGGCAAAGAAAATAAAACAGCAGCCTGCCAGCAGGCTGCTGTTCCCGTCAGGCCATAAACGTCACAGCTGCTGCAGCAATCTCTCTGCACTCTCGCGCTGCTCGGCATCACCTTCGCGCAGCACCTCATCCAGAATTTCGCGCGCACCGGCGACATCACCCATTTCCTGGTATGCCTTGGCCAGATCCAGCTTGGTGGCCACTTCGTGCCAGTGCTCGTCCTTGGCTGCCGCATCGGCCGCACCATGCGCCTGGACCGCCGTCGCCTCCAGGTCGAGGTTGATATCGGCAAAGTCGATGTCCAGGGCGGCAGGCTGGGCCGCCTTGGGTGCAGCAGCGGGTTCACTCGACGGGAAGTCCAGGGTGAACGGCATGCCGATATCCAGCGCTGGCTCGGCCTTGGGTGCGGGTGCCGCCTCTTTCGGCGTGCTGCTGGGCATCTCGAACATCAGATTGCCGAAATCCAGCGCCGGTTCAGGCTCTGCGGGCTTTGCACCGACGTTGCCGCCGGTCACGTCGAAATCCATACCAGTCAGTGTTTCATCGCTGGCTGGCGTCGCTTGCATGGACGACGAGATGTCGAAATCCATTTCAGCCTTCTGCGCCGACTTCAACAGCTCGTTAGGCAGAATACCGGACACATCGAAATCCATCGGCGTTTCCTGGGCCGCGCGCGCCACTTCACCGGGCATCACGCCAGACACGTCCACCACACCGCCCGCCGCATGCGCACCCGCGTCGCCCAGGCCCGGGTGGGCGCCGGTCACGTCAAAATCCATGGCAAAGTCGGTGGCTGCAGGTGCAGCGGCAGGTTTGCCAAAACCGAGATCGAAATCCACCGATGGTTCATGCGCTGCCTGAGCAGCCAACGGAGCCGCAGACGTCTCAGAGGAACCGCCGTAGATGGGGTTGGCCGGATCAATGGCGCGGCCCATGGCAGCGGCCTGCTCCCAGGCCTCCTTGTCACCGGACTGCTGAATCTCGCGAGCATAGCGGGAGAAAGAGTTGCTGTCCTTGCGGTTGGCGTAGATCGACAGCAGTTTGAGTTTGACCGGGATATTGTCCGGAGTCTTGGACAAGGCATCCTTCAACACTTCTTCGGCTTGGGCATCACGACCGAAGTTGAGGAACAGCTCAGCTTCACCGATAGGATCAACGTCGTCTACGGATGCGGCCGCTGCAGTTGGCTTGGCAGCTTCGTGGGCAAAGTCGCCGGCTTCTGTGGACGGCGCCGCCGCAGCCCAACTGCCGGCTGCGGACCCAATGGGTTCAATCTTGAATTCTTTTTTCAGCTCACTTTTTTTTTTACCGCCAGAGCTGCGGATGCGGCGTACGACTACGTACCCCAACCCCCCGAGAGCAAGCAGTCCGGCGATTCCGCCGCCCAGCATGATGGGGTCACCCAACAAGTCATCCAGCAGTGAGGGGGGCGGAGCAACTGGTTGCGGCGGCACGATTGCCCTTGGCTTGACAGGCTGCACTGCGCTGGCAGGCACAGGTGCTGATGCAGGCGAGGCAGCTGCCTTCTCCTGCGGCTGTCCTTTCAGCTCAACCAGCTTGCTGGCCTGCTCGCTGATCTTCTGCAGTTCCTCAATCCGCTTCTGCTCGTCCTGCTTCTGCTTCTGTTTGGCCAGCGTGTCATCCTCCTTGGCCACATGCTTGTCCTGCTGGCTCAGGGCACCTGCCGCAATCTGCTTGTCGCCGGGCGCCTCGCCCTTGGAGAGCTTCAGCACTTCCTTGGGTTGTTCTTTGGCAGCCGGCGCCTTGTCGGCAACCGCGGTGCTGACCTTGCCTGCATCTTCACGCTTGGGTGCCTGCTCGGCCGCAGGTTCTCCTTGAGCGGCAGCCAGCTTCTGGCGGTAAGCGTGCCAATCGGCAACCTGTGCGCGGATTTCCTTCACCGCAGCGGTCTGCGTCACCTTGGATACATCTTCCGGCTCTGGAACGCGCAAGATTTTTCCGGCGCGGACGCGGTTCATGTTCCTGCCGTCAAACACCTTCCTGTTGGCGTGGTACAGCGCCACCACCATACGTTCGAGGCTGACATCCACCGGCTTGACCTGGGCCGCAATCTTGTTCAGCGTATCGCCGCGCTTGACCGTGATAGTCTCGCCTGTGGTGGCTTTTTGAGCCGAAGGGGTAGCTTGGGGTGCGGCCTCTGTGCCCGCCGCCAGATCCTTGGCCTCCATGTCAGGGGTTACATCAGGCTGCGGCGCGGATGCAGCGGCCAGTGACTCTGGCTCCACACCTGACGCAGGCTCACCGGTAGGTGCAGCCTCCTCTGGTGCAGACGCCGAAGCGGCCACACCAGGCGCCAGCACCGGGGCAGGCTCGATCTCAGGCGTGGCCTCGCCTGCTGCCGGCTGAGCTTCAACCGGCACCGCGCTCGCCGCAGCCACAGGCGCAAGCGGTTGCACCGGCTGCACTTCTGCCGGTTTGGGCTGTTCGGGAGCAAAACCTTCCGGATCGAGCAGGAAGGTGTATTCGCGCAACATGCGGCCAGATGACCAGGACAATTCCAGCAACACGCTCACAAAGGGTTCATTGACAGGCTGTGACGAAGTCAGTTTGACATAGGCATCGCCATTGGCCCTGGTGTCGATCTCAAAACTCAGCTTGGGCAAGCCATAAGGGTAATCAATGCCGGCACTCTTGAAATCTGCGGGTGAAGCAAGACGCACAGTCAGGGTGTCCTTATCCGTACCATCCAGCGCAACCAGTGCGATCTCTGCCTTCAGCGGACGCCCGAGCGCCGAGGTGACGTTGATCCCTCCCAACCCCACCGCGCCGGCCAGATTTGACCAGACCAGAACGAGCAAAAGTCCTGTCGCTTTAAGCATTGTTTTGTGCACGTTGCTACCCTTTTTATTTGGATATGTTATTCAGATTAACATCATATAGTTAGAGTTGCAAGCTCACCTTTACTCTAACTAAATGCGTTAACCGGGCATTTCTAATGGAATATTCCTTGGTCTTATTTTTCCAGAAGAATGCGTAACATGCGTCGCAACGGCTCAGCCGCGCCCCACAGCAGCTGGTCGCCCACGGTAAAGGCGGTCAGGTACTCGCCGCCCATGTCCATTTTGCGCAAACGCCCTACCGGCACGGTGAGCGTGCCGGTTACGGCGGCCGGTGTCAGCTCGCGCATGGTGACCTGGCGCTCGTTCGACACCACTTTCACCCAGTCGTTGGCCGCGGCCAGCATGGCATTGATCTCGTCGAGCGGCACATCACGCTTGAGCTTGATGGTCATCGCCTGGCTGTGGCAGCGCATGGCGCCGATGCGCACGCACAGACCATCCACCGGGATGGCGTTGTTTACGCGACCGAGAATCTTGTTGGTCTCGGCCTTGCCTTTCCACTCTTCCTTGCTCTGGCCATTGCCGAGATCCTTGTCGATCCAGGGAATCAGGCTGCCGGCCAGCGGCACGCCGAAGTTGGCAGTGGGGAATTTTTCGTCGCGCAGGATGCCGGCCACTTCGCGATCGATGTCGAGTATGGCGGATGCGGGGTCGTCCAGCAGGCCCTTTGCCACGCGGTTGACTTCACCCATCTGGGTCAGCAGTTCGCGCATGTTCTGCGCGCCTGCACCGGAAGCCGCCTGGTAAGTCATGGAGGTGATCCACTCCACCAGATCAGCCTTGAACAGGCCGCCCAGCGCCATCAGCATCAGACTCACCGTGCAGTTACCGCCGATGAAATCCTTCTTGCCGCTGGCCAGCGCATCCTTGATCACGTTCAGGTTCACCGGGTCGAGGATGATCACGCTGTCCTTTTCCATGCGCAGCGTGGAAGCCGCATCGATCCAGTAGCCCTTCCAGCCTGCCGCGCGCAGCTTTGGAAAAATCTCGGTCGTGTAGTCACCGCCCTGGCAGGAGATGATGGCGTCCATTGCCTTGAGCTCGTCGATGCTGCGCGCATCCTTCAGCGGCGGCACATCGCGTCCCACATCCGGCCCCTTGCCCCCCACCTGCGACGTGGTAAAAAACACCGGATCAATCAAATCGAAATCGCGCTCTGCACGCATGCGCTGCATCAGCACCGAACCCACCATGCCACGCCAACCGACCAGACCAACTCTCATGCTATTCCCCATTCAGTAATTTGTATGCCCGCTCAGAGTGCTGCCACCACGGCATCGCCCATCGCTGTGCAGCCGACTTTCTGCATGCCTTCCTGCCAGATGTCGCCGGTGCGGATGCCCTGTTGCAGCACCTTGCGCACTGCGCCTTCGATGCGCTGCGCATTGGCCTCGTCGCCAAAGGTATAGCGCAGCATCATCGCCACCGACAGGATGGTCGCCAGCGGATTGGCAATATCCTTGCCCGCGATGTCCGGCGCGGAACCGTGGCAGGGCTCGTACAGGCCCTTGTTGTTCTCATCCAGCGAAGCAGACGGCAGCATGCCGATGGAACCGGTCAGCATCGAGGCCTCGTCCGACAGGATGTCGCCGAAAATGTTGCCGGTGAGGATCACGTCGAACTGCTTGGGCGCACGCACCAGCTGCATCGCCGCGTTGTCCACGTACATGTGGGAAAGCTCGACCTGCGGATATTCCTTCGCCACCTCGGTGACGATCTCGCGCCAGAACATGCTGGTGTCGAGCACGTTGGCCTTGTCCACCGAGCACATCTTTTTGTTGCGCTTCATCGCGATCTGGAAACCGACATGCGCCACGCGGCGCACTTCCGATTCGCTGTAGTGCATGGTGTCGAAGCCCTGGCGCTCGCCGTTGTCCAGCGTGCGGATGCCGCGCGGCTGGCCGAAATAGATGTCGCCGGTCAGTTCGCGCAGGATCATGATGTCCAGACCGGACACCAATTCAGGTTTAAGACTGGAAGAATTCACCAGCTCCGGATACACCATCGCCGGACGCAGGTTGGCAAACAGCCCCAGCCCCTTGCGGATGCGCAGCAGGCCCTGCTCCGGGCGCATCGGACGCGGCAGCGTGTCATACTGGTAACCGCCCACGGCCCCCAGCAACACGGCATCGGATTCTTTGGCCAGTTTCAGCGTCGCTTCCGGCAACGGGTCCTTGGCTGCGTCATAACCGGCGCCGCCGATGTGCGCGTGCTCCATCTCGATCTTCAGGCCGTCCTTGCGCAAGGCCTCCAGCACCTTCACTGCTTGTGCCACGATCTCTGGGCCAATGCCGTCACCCGGCAAAACTGCGATTTTCATTTTTTCTTCCAGTCCAATTACAAAATTAGCCGTAGGTTGGGTTAGGCCGTCAGGCCGTAACCCAACGATTCCGATGTCGGGTTATTCACTGCGTGCTAACCCGACCTACCTATTTTTCAAGCGTACAGCCACGGCTGAGCGGCCTTGTGCTTGGCCTCAAACGCCTTGATGTCGTCCACGTGCTGCAAGGTCAGGCCGATGTCGTCCAGGCCATTGAGCAGGCAATGCTTGCGGAAAGCGTCCACCTCAAACGGATAGTTCGTGCCGTCCGGCGCGGTAATGGTCTGGTTCTCCAGATCCACCTTCAGCTTGTAGCCTTCCTTCGCGGCCACGGCCTTGAACAAGCCATCCACGATGGCCGCATCCAGCCTGATCGGCAGCAGGCCGTTCTTGAAGCAGTTGTTGAAGAAGATGTCGGCAAAGCTCGGCGCAATGATCACGCGGAAGCCGTAGTCTTCCAGCGCCCACGGCGCATGTTCGCGCGAGGAACCGCAACCGAAGTTTTCGCGGGCCAGCAGGACCTGCGCCCCCTGGTAACGCGGCTGGTTCAGCACGAAATCCTTGTTCAGCGGACGCTTGGAGTTATCCATCCCCGGCTCGCCATGGTCAAGGTAACGCCACTCGTCGAATGCATTGGGGCCGAAGCCGGAACGCTTGATCGACTTGAGGAACTGCTTGGGAATGATGGCATCGGTGTCGACATTGGCACGATCCAGCGGCACCACCAATCCATCCAGTAAAGTAAATTTACGCATCACTTGCCTGCCTTGTCCGATTTCTTCTCGCCCGACTTGCCCTTCCCGCGAACACCAGCTTCCGCCTTGCCCACGGCCGGACCGATAACCTTGCCGACCTGGCTGAAGGCGCCGCCAACGCCATCGCTGGCATTCTTGGCGCTCTTGTTGACATCCACCGGCGCCTCTTTGGCCCATGCGCTGGCAGCAACCAGCACGCCCATCACAACAGAAATGATCAGTTTTTTCATTTGGACACATCCACGAAATGACCGGCAATCGCCGCGGCTGCCGCCATGGCCGGGCTCACCAGATGGGTGCGTCCGCCCTGGCCCTGACGGCCCTCAAAGTTGCGGTTGGAAGTGGAGGCACAACGCTCGCCCGGCTCCAGCCGGTCGTCGTTCATCGCCAGACACATGGAGCAGCCCGGCGCACGCCACTCGAAACCCGCCGCGATAAAGATCTTGTCCAGACCTTCCTTCTCCGCCTGCGCCTTCACCAGGCCGGAACCCGGCACCACCATCGCCAGCTTCACGTTGGCGGCAACTTTCTTGCCCTTGGCCACCGCCGCCGCTTCGCGCATGTCCTCGATGCGCGCATTGGTGCAGGAGCCGATGAATACCTTGTCGATCTTGATCTCGTTGATCGGGGTGTTGGCCTTGAGACCCATGTACTGCAACGCACGCTCCCAGTCGCCGCGCTTCACCGCATCCGGCGCAGCAGCCGGATCGGGCACGCGACCATCGATGGAGGTCACCATCTCGGGTGAGGTGCCCCAGGTCACCTGCGGGCGGATGCTGGCGGCATCCAGCTCGACCGTTGCGTCGAATTTCACGCCGTCATCGCTGTGCAGCGTCTTCCAGTAAGCCACGGCCTTACCCCAGTTGTCGCCCTGCGGCGCGAACGGGCGGCCCTTCACATAATCGATGGTGGTGTCGTCACAAGCCACCATGCCGGCGCGTGCACCGGCCTCGATGGCCATGTTGCACAGGGTCATGCGGCCTTCCATGGATAGGCCGCGGATAGCGCTGCCGGCAAACTCGATGGCGTAGCCGGTGCCTCCGGCAGTGCCGATCTTGCCGATCACTGCCAGCGCGATGTCCTTGGCGGTGACGCCCAGGCCCAGCTTTCCTTCCACCTTCACCAGCATGGCTTTGGATTTCTTCGCCACCAGGCATTGCGTGGCCATCACGTGCTCCACTTCGGAGGTGCCGATGCCATGTGCCAGCGCGGCAAACGCACCGTGCGTGCTGGTATGCGAGTCACCGCACACCACCGTCATGCCGGGCAGGGTGGCGCCCTGCTCGGGCCCGATCACGTGCACGATGCCCTGGCGAATGTCGTTCATCTTGAATTCGGTGACGCCAAACTCGGCGCAGTTCGCATCCAGCGTCTCCACCTGGATGCGCGAAATCGGGTCCTTGATGCCGCTGTCGCGGTGGGTAGTCGGCACATTGTGGTCCGGCACCGCCAGCATCGAGGCGGTACGCCAGGGCTTGCGGCCGGCCAGCTTCAGCCCTTCGAACGCCTGCGGGCTGGTGACTTCGTGCACCAGTTGACGGTCGATGTAAATCAGCGCGGTGCCATCCGGTTCGGTGCGCACCACATGGCTGTTCCAGAGTTTGTCGTAAAGAGTTTGCGGGTTCATTTGATTGCCTCAACAGAGCTCGCGATTATGCCACAGCTAGGGGTATCTCCGCCATGCGGAGGGGACAATGTGGGCAGCAGCAATTCGCCGTAGGGTGGGCAAGGCATTGCCCACGCGTGAATTCAAACCCTTTCTGCGTGGGCACGTCGCACCCACCCTAGCAGAGTGCTGTTGCCGAGATCGAGCGTAGAGGAGATTTTCCAGAATGGGCCGGTCTTGCTACAGTAATCTTTCATCCAATCATTGCTGACTACATCAGTCGCCTGGAAATAGTATTTCACCTGCACTTTGACACCAGCGAAATCGACCAATATGGTGGCGCTGTCTTTGCCTACATAATCTGGATCTGGAAGAAAAACATAAAGTTGATTAGTCGCAACAAATCTGCCTTCACCGAAACGTTTACCATCTGCTTCGGTAACGAGTCGTAAAACACCGTGTGCAGGCTGTTGCAGGACGGTAGTAATAGGCTTGCCGGTTACGGTCCTATGCTCGTACAACTTAAAATATCCACGCGCAGAAGTGACTGGAGATATGCCATTCTCCGATGAATAGTCGTGATTGGGCTTCGGGGAGCAAATCCCAATAGCACGGGTAGTCTCCACGTCACCTGCAGCAGCCACTTCACTCCCCAGCCCCAACGCAACCGTCAGCACCGCCACCCAATTTAGCCACATGTTCATGTCTTCCCCTTGCTCGCCCGATTCCCGGCACCCTATCCATCCGCGCCCGAGCCGTCAACACACGAAACGGACGAGGCGTAGCATGCCCTACTCCGCCTTCGCCCCGCGCAGCTTCCACCACAGCAATGCCAGCCCGAGCAAGGCTGCTGAAGCGCTGAAGCTGTACATCACGCCGGCCCCCCAGTGCTGCCACAGCCAGCCGCTGGCCAAGCCGCCCAGCACGCCGCCCGCGCCATAGCTGACGCTGCCGAACAGCGCCTGCCCCCTGGACTGGTGGCGGCCGCGGAAGAAGTGGTGCACCAGCGCCACGGACGCGGCATGGAAGGAGCCGAAGGTCGCCGCGTGCAGCACCTGCGCCAGCAGCAACAGCACCAGCGTATCCACCTGCCAGCCGATCAGAAGGAAGCGCACAACACCCAGCGCGAGACTGGCCATCAGGATCTGCGGCAGGGTAAAGCGGCGCATCAGCCAGGGCATGGCGAAAAACACGCCGATCTCGCAGATCACTCCCAGCGCCCACAGCATGCCCACCGCGCTCTTGGCGTAGCCGTGCTCGACCAGGTAGATGGAGAAGAAGGTGTAATACGGGCCATGCGCCACCGACATCAGGCTGCTGGCACCCAGCAGCGCCAGCACCTGCGGCTGCCGCACCAGGTGCAGGATGGACTGGCTGTCTGTATGGTGCGCCACCACTTCGGTGGGCGGGATGCGGCGCGCAAAAAACAGGATGCCCACCTCGATGGTCAGGCCCGCCCACAGTATCCAGCCGATGGCGATGTAGTCGAAGGCATAGCCCAGGCCCAGCACCGACAGGATGAAGCCGATCGAGCCCCACGAGCGCAGCCTGCCATAGCGGGCCGTGTTCTTGCCGAGGAAAGTCAGCGTGGTGGCCTCCACCAGCGGCATGGACGCGCTCCAGAAGAAGCTCATCAGCGCCATCACCAGCAGCAGGGAGTAGAACTGGCTGGCAAAAAACACCCCGAGGTAGCTCAACGCGCTGCTGGCCGCCGCCAGTTGCACCACCAGCAGGCGCTTGCCGGTGTGATCGGCCAGCCAGCCCCACAGCGCCGGTGCCACCATGCGCATGATGGGCTGCACCGACATCAGGATGCCGATCTCGACCGCATCGAAGCCGAGCGACTTGAGATACAGGCTCCAGTACGGGGAAAACATCCCCACGAAGGCGAAGTAGAAAAAATAAAAACCGGCGATGTGCCAGTAATAGCGGTTATGACTTTGGGGCATTGTAGGTACGCGGCCTGGCGCCCCTCCTGGCCATCAGGGCGAGAGCAGACAAGGCTAAAAGCGCATTATCTCATGCGCTTGTGATTATTTTGCCGCCCCCTCTTGAAAACCCTTTGACCATCCCCATTTATGCCAAACCGATTTATGGAGAAGGCGATGACCGACACGCAAACCACCCCGCAGAACCCGGAAAACAACCAGGCAGGCCAGCAGACTCCCGAAGTGATGCCCAGCCTGGAAGAATTGCTGAAACAGGCCGAGCTCAAGGCGCAGGAACACCACGACGCCTGGCTGCGCGCCAAGGCCGAAGGCGAAAACATCCGCCGCCGAGCCCAGGAAGATGTGAGCAAGGCACAGAAATTTGCCGTCGAGAAATTCTCCAGCGAAATGCTGGCGGTGATGGACAGCCTGCAGGCCGGTCTGGCCGTGGAAACCACCAATGTGGAAAGCTTCAAGAGCGGCATGGAGCTGACGCTCAAGCAGCTCTCCAGCGTATTCGAGAAGTTCAACATCAAGGAAATCAACCCGGTGGGCGAAAAGTTCGACGCCCACAAGCACCAGGCCATCGGCATGCTGGAAAGCGAGCAGGAGCCGAACACCGTGGTCAGCGTGATGCAGAAGGGCTACACCCTGAGCGACCGCGTGCTGCGCCCGGCGCTGGTGATGGTGGCCAAAGGCAAGGATTGAAGCAGTCGATAGACGTTAGTCGCTAGTCGTTAGTTGTGAGAACAAGCCGCGAGCGGACAACACCAACTAACGTCTGACTAAAAACTCAACCACTTGAAATATGAGGTTACTGCCCACAGATAGGCGTTAACCGTTTAAAAACATTCAACTGAAAGGAAGCATCATGGGAAAGATTATCGGCATTGACCTGGGTACGACCAACTCTTGCGTGGCCATCATGGAAGGCGGCAAGACCAAGGTAATCGAAAACGCGGAAGGTGCGCGCACTACCCCATCCATCATCGCCTACATGGAAGACGGCGAAATCCTGGTGGGTGCCCCTGCCAAGCGTCAGGCCGTGACCAATCCCAAGAACACCCTGTACGGCGTGAAACGCCTGATCGGCCGTCGCTTCGAAGAGCCGATGGTGCAGAAGGACATCGGCATGGTGCCCTACTCCATCGTCAAGGCCAAGAATGGCGACGCCTGGGTGAAGGTGCGCGACAAGGAAATCTCCGCACCGGAAATTTCCGCACAGGTTCTGGTCAAGATGAAGAAGACCGCCGAAGACTACCTGGGCGAACCCGTGACCGAAGCCGTCATCACCGTTCCCGCCTACTTCAACGACTCGCAGCGCCAGGCGACCAAGGATGCCGGCCGTATCGCCGGCCTGGAAGTGAAGCGCATCATTAACGAGCCGACTGCAGCTGCGCTGGCCTTCGGCCTGGACAAACAGGAAGGCGACCGCAAGATTGCGGTGTATGACCTGGGCGGCGGCACCTTCGACATCTCCATCATCGACATCGCCGAGATCGACGGCGAGCACCAGTTCGAAGTGCTGTCCACCAATGGCGACACCTTCCTCGGCGGTGAAGACTTCGACATGCGCGTGATCGAATTCCTGGTGGAAGAGTTCAAGAAGGAAAACGGCATCGACCTGAAGAAGGACATGCTGGCCCTGCAACGCCTGAAGGATGCGGCCGAGAAAGCCAAGATCGAGCTGTCTTCCGCCCAGCAGACCGAAGTGAACCTGCCCTACATCACTGCAGACGCAACCGGTCCCAAGCACCTGACCGTGAAGATCACCCGTGCCAAGCTGGAAAGCATCGTGGAAGACCTGATCGCTCGCACCATCGAGCCGTGCAAGATCGCCATGAAGGATGCCGGCGTATCCGCTTCCGACATCGCCGACGTGATCCTGGTAGGCGGCCAGACCCGCATGCCCAAGGTGCAGGAGAAGGTGAAGGAATTCTTCGGCAAGGAGCCACGCAAGGACGTGAACCCGGATGAAGCCGTGGCCGTGGGCGCTGCCATCCAGGGCGGCGTGCTGCAGGGCGAGGTGAAGGACGTTCTGCTGCTCGACGTGACCCCGCTGTCTCTGGGTATCGAAACCCTGGGTGGTGTGATGACCAAGCTGATCAAGAAGAACACCACCATCCCGACCAAGGCGTCGCAGGTGTTCTCCACTGCAGACGACAACCAGTCTGCCGTGACCATCCACGTGCTGCAGGGTGAGCGTGAAGTGGCTTCCGGCAACAAGAGCCTGGGCCAGTTCAACCTGTCCGACATTCCGCCCGCACCGCGCGGCATGCCACAGATCGAAGTGACCTTCGACATCGACGCCAACGGCATCCTGCACGTGAGCGCGAAGGACAAGGCCACCGGCAAGGAAAACAAGATCAAGATCCAGGCCAGCTCCGGTTTGAGCGAGGAAGAAATCCAGCGCATGGTGCAGGATGCCGAATCCCACGCCGACGAAGACAAGAAGGCGATGGAACTGGTGGCCGCACGCAACCAGCTGGACGCACTGATCCACTCCACGCAGAAGGCCCTGAAGGAACACGGCGACAAGATCGACGCGGATGAGAAGTCCAAGATCGAAGCCGCACTGAAAGACGCTGAAGGCGTAGTCAAGGGTGACGACAAGGACGCCATCGAGGCCAAGGCAACCGCCCTGTCCGAAGCGGCTCACAAGCTGGCCGAGAAGATGTACGCGGCCGAACAGGCACAGGCCGGTGGCGCTGAAGGCGCCGCCCACGGCGAAGCCAAGAAGGATGAAGGCGATGTGGTGGACGCAGAATTCACCGAAGTGAAGAACGAGAAAAAATAACACTCGTTAGTCGGCAGGCGTTAGTTGTTAGTTAAACCCCGGGATTCGTCAATTTGGCCCCGGGGTTTGGCTTTCAACTGGCGACTAACGACTAGCCTCACCCAACTCACGAAAAACGACTAGCGACTGAACCATGTCAAAACGCGATTACTACGAAGTGCTGGGCGTCAACAAGGACGCCAGTGACGACGAAATCAAGAAGGCTTATCGCAAGCTGGCGATGAAGTTCCATCCTGACCGCAATCCGGACAACCCGAAGGCGGAGGAGCAGTTCAAGGAAGCTAAGGAAGCCTACGAGACGCTGTCGGATGAACAGAAGCGCGCAGCCTATGACCAGTATGGCCACGCCGCCACCGATGGCAGCATGGGAGGCGGTTTCGGCGGCGGTGCGGGCGGCTTCGATTTCGGCGACATCTTCGGCGACATCTTCGGCGGCGCCGGTCGCGGACGCTCGGCCAATTACCGTGGCGCAGACCTGCGCTACAACATGGAAATCACCCTGGAAGAGGCCGCACGCGGTGCCACCAAACAGATCCGTATCCCCACCATGGTGGAGTGCGAAACCTGCCACGGCTCCGGCGCCAAGCCCGGCACCAGCCCGACCACCTGCCAGACTTGCGGTGGCCACGGCCAGGTGCGCATGCAGCAGGGCTTCTTTTCCATCCAGCAGACCTGCCCGCGCTGTCACGGCAGCGGCAAGCAGATCAGCTCGCCCTGCAGCAGCTGCCACGGTGTGGGTCGCATCAAACAGCACAAGACGCTGGAAATCAAGATCCCGGCCGGCATCAATGCCGGCATGCGCCTGCGTCACAGCGGCCACGGCGAGGCCGGCACCCACGGCGCACCGGCTGGCGACCTGTATGTGGAAATCCATATCAAGCCGCACAGCGTGTTCGAGCGCGATGGCGACGACCTGCATTGCGAAATGCCGATCAGCTTCGCCACGGCCGCCCTGGGCGGAGAAATCGAAATCCCCACCCTGGACGGTACTGCCCGCATCAAGATTCCGCCCGAGACACAATCCGGCAAGATCTTCCGCCTGCGCGGCAAGGGCATCAAGGGCATGCGCAGCAACGTCCACGGCGACCTGAACTGCCACGTGCTGGTGGAAACACCGGTCAAGCTGACCGATCGCCAGAAGGAACTGCTGCGCGAATTTGACAGCATCAGCGAGCAGGACAGCGCCCGCCACAACCCCCGCGCCAAATCCTGGATGGATAAAGTGAAGGAATTCTTCGGCTGAAGAATTCCTTCACTTTACGGTGTAGGCTCATATCTCGCGCAGCGAGATGTGATGCCGAAACCACAAGGTGAGCTTGCGGTGAAGGCTAATGTTCTGCGCAGCAGAACGTTACGCCGGAACCACAACCCTTAATTTCGGCCGAAAAATTCTTTTCCTCTTGTTTCACCCCACTAGGTAGAAACGCACACTTTGTTGCGACCACTTTCCTTGGCACGATAGAGCGCGACATCCGCAAGATTGAGCAAGATGTCGAGGTTGACCTCGCCCTCCTTCAAGGTGGCCACACCGATCGAAACCGTAAAATGCAGCGGCAGCCCCGTTTTCAAAACGACGTCGGCCAGGGCGATTTCTTCCCTTAAACGCTCCGCTATTTCGGCAGCCTCCGCGAGAGCCGTCTCGGGCAGCAGGACGGCGAACTCTTCGCCGCCCATACGGCCGATGATATCGATTGCCCGCAGTGTTTCCCGCAGGACATGGCTCAACTTCTGCAGAACGATATCGCCAGCCTTGTGCCCATGGGTGTCGTTGATGTTCTTGAAGTGGTCAATATCGATCATGAATACGGAAAGAGCCTCGCCATAGCGCTGCACACGGGCGAGCTCCAGCTCTCCCTGCTCCATGAAATGGCGGCGGTTGGAAAGGCCTGTCAGGTAGTCCTGATGCGCCTGCAACTCGAGCCGCTCCAGCAATGTCCTGCGCTCGGTGATATCCTGGATCTGCGCGATGAAGTAAAGCACCTTGCCCGACGAATCGCGCACGGCAGAGCCGGTGAGCAATACCCAGATCACTCGGCCATCCTTGTGAAAATAGCGCTTCTCCATCTGGTAGCTGTCGCGGCTGCCTGCCAGCAGCTCCCGCGCGAGCGACAGATCCACCTCCAGATCGTCCGGGTGGGTGATGTCCTGAAAGGTCTTCTGCCGGAGCTCCGCCTCGGTGTATCCCACAATGCGGCACAGCGCGCCGTTTACCTGCATGAAGCTGCCTTGCAGACTCACCAGTGCCATGCCAATGGCGGCCGAATCGAAGGTGGAATGGAAACGCTCCTCCGATTCCTGCAGCGCGTTCTCCCGCTGCTGCCGCTCGGTGATGTCTTCGTTGGTACCCACCAGTCGCACTGGTTTACCCGCAGCATCGCGGTAAATTCTTGCCCGCGCCTGTATGTAACGCAACGCGCCATCTCCGCGGCGGATGCGGAAGCGCGGCGTATAGGGCAGCCCCTGTTCGACGGTTGCCTGCAGAGCCGCAGCAAGTTGCGGATGGTCTTCTGGCAGCACGCGGTTGTGCCATGCCTCATACAGATTGGACACTGCTGGCCTGTCGATTCCGTAGATGGCACACATGGAGTCGTCCCACACGAGCTCATTGGTCACGATATCGTAGTCCCACACGCCGACGCCCGACGCCTCGGCGGCAAGCTGCAGCCGCTCCGCGCTTTGCTGCAGCGCTGCAGCGGCGGTGGCCGCTTGCCGCTCGAATGCCTGCAGGCGATATTGGTAAGCATAAAGCCCCACGCTTGAAACGATTGCGATCAGCCCGAAGAGCATGCCCTGCATCAGCGCATCGCGCTGCCAGTTTCGGAAAACTGCGTCGAGGTCGCGGCTGACAGCCACCACCAGCGGCTTGTCCATCCTGAGCGCCTCTGGATGGACAGTGCGCTGCGCCATCATCCGTACATCCCCGGTAGAGTAAACCCTGCCGCTCACTACCGAGGCAATCAGGCCGCTGTCACGATGTCGTGAGAAGAAGGAGCCCGGTTGCGCCAGGCTCATGCCATAGAGATCCCTGCGTTCCGGCACCATGAGGAACAGCTGACCATCGCCGTGGGCGATCGCGTCCCACATATCCTGCGTGTACAACACGGAGGCCATCAGGGATGTGAAATATTCGGGATCGACGGAAGCAGTAACAAGTCCGGCAAACTCCCCGCGAGGCCCCGGCACCATGCGGGAGATGTTGATGGCAAAGGCGCCAAGCACAGTCTTGAACGGTGGCGAGACGTACAGCACATCGGGATCGGGGTGCTGTTTAACCGTCTTGAAATAATCCCGGTAACTGAAATCCATGCCGATAAACTGCTGCTCGTTGGAGGCGAGCAGCCGGCCTTCTGCACTCAGGATACTCATGTAACGAATGCCCGGCATGACGGAGGTAACCGCCTTGAGGCGAAGCGTTGCCTCCCGCAGCCCGGCCTTTCCATGCCAGCGGGGCAAATCCGCTCGAACCCCCTCCAGGGCGAGATTGGCGCTGGCCAGCTGACGCTCCAGGTTCTCGGCGATCACCCGTGTCTGTGTTGACAGTCGATCCTGCTCGCGCGATGCGGTGCGTCCATGTTCAAGATAGAGATTGAAGGCAATCGCCCCGCCCAGAGTGATTAATGCGATACCAAGTTCAAGCCACTGGGCAAGAGCCGATCTGGTCACTCTGCTTTTTGATGCGGCCATGATCTCTCGCGTCATTTTTGGTGCTGGCATCCCTGGTTGGCAGCAACAGAATATGGAAATCTTGCTGGATTGTACTGCGTATTCATGGAACAGACAGCCCGGAATCGCGTTCGGCGAAGGCTGCCAGATTTCGGGAATGAAGAGGATGAGCGCCCGATCAAGGTGAAACGGCCTGCACCACAATAGAGCGGGGCTGCTGGGTGAATGCCGCGATGCTCAGGACCGCCTCGCAGGGACGACGATTCCTGACTTAGGTTTCTTCCTAGGCGTAGGATTTGGAGAGCTTGCGCTTGCCCGGAGTCGCCTTCTGGATCACCACGCCCTTGACCACCTCGATGCCCGGCACTTCCATGTCGTGATACTTGGGATTCAGCGCTACCAGAGAGTAATGTCCATCCTGGATGCGTAGCTGGCGGAAGATGTATTCCTCGTTATGAAACGCGATCACGTAGGAACCATCGCGCGCCAGCCCCTCCGGCTCCACCACCACCACTTCGCCCTCGTTGAATTCCGGCATCATCGAATCGCCCAGCACCATCAGCGCGTACACTTCGGCGGAGTCGCAGGACGAACCGCTGCCCTCCGGCGAGATGGACTGTATGGGAATGAATTTGCGATCACTCATGGCAGTGTTTCCTGAATCAAAGTGTATATTATACTTGGCTAATAAATGACTTGGGACAACTCTGCACACATACCCTTGCGAGGCTTGGGGGTACATCCGCCACTCAGAACGATCGGCCCGCTTCCAGTTCTTCCATAAATACCGCGTGAACGGACTCCAGTTGTTGCAGCAGATCCGGCGCGCCAGGCAAATCGACGCCAGCGGCAAGCAGTGCGGCATACACGTCCTCTGGCGTCAGCATGATGCCATCGGCAGGCATCAGCACCCGGCTGCACAGCACCATGCTGGGGTATCCCTCTCCATGCGCCTGACGTCGCCCTGAAAGGACGATGCTGCGCTGCAACCCCAGCAGGCTCTCCAGCAAGATGGCGTAACGCGTATACAGGGTGCAGCGCCCGCCCGGAGGATCCTGCACAATGATCTTGATCTGTTCCGTCACCAAAGTCCGCCCTGCAGCATCGTTCTCGCGACCGTGACCTGGCGCGGGAATTGGAGGGAGATGAAGTTAAGCGTGCTCACGAGATGCTATTTGGCTTTCTGCTGTGCCTCGATGTAGCGGCGATTGGCCTCGAAGCCGCCCTTGCTCTTCCATTCGCTGAAACCGCCTTGCAGTATACGCACGTTGTCCATGCCCGCCACGCGCAGTGCAAAACCCGCCTGGGCGGACAGGGAACCGGTATTGCAGTAGATCAGGATGGCCTTTTCCTTGGACAGCTCGGCGCGCCGCGCCAGCACCTGTCTCCACTCGATATTGACCGCGCCTGGGATATGGCTGGCCGCGTACTGATCAGCGTCACGGGCATCGATCACAAAAAAGCGCTTCCAGTCTTCAGCCGGGATCTGCTCCGGCAGTATGGTGGCACCACCATAATCGACAAACTCCAGATACTCTTCCATCTCCTTGACGGCACCTTCGCCGGCAGCCTGTGCGGGCAGCAACTGCAGGGCCAGCAGGAAGGTGGTAATCAGCGCAAGCAACTTCCTGGTAAACATGTCCTCCCCTTCTTTCAACTTTGTGTCCCCGACAATGACTGACATCACGGCTACATGACGCTCTTGATCATGATGTAAGTCGCAACGACGATCAGGAAGATGGCAAAACTCCTCTGCAGATTCTCATGCGAGAAGCGGTGCGCAATGCGTGTGCCAATGAAACTCCCAGCCACCGTCACCAGCGTGAATGAACTCATCAATGTCCAATCCACCGGTACTGCACCCATGTAGCCGGCGAATCCGGAATAGGATTTGGCTGCAACGATGACCAGTGAAGTGCCTATGGCAAGCTTCATCGGAATGCCGGACAGCAGGACCAGCGCAGGCACAATCAGGAAGCCGCCACCCACTCCCACCAGACCGGTCAGCACTCCCACGCCCACACCGTGCATCGCGATATGCCCCATGTGCGCCTTGATGATTTCAGTTTCCGTGGCCGCCACGTTGGGTCCGTCCGCCACTGCCAGCTGCGCCTGCGGCTTCTTCAGCAGCATTTTCCAGGCCGCTGCATACATCACCACCGCAAAAAGTATCAGCTGTGCCGTCACTGGCGTATACACGCCCGCGCGCGCACCTGCATAGGTGCCTATCACACCGAACAAGCCGAACACCGTTGCCACCCTCACATCCACGTTGCCGCGCCGCCAGTTGTCCCAGCCTGAAATGGTGGCGGTGACAGCGACAATGCCCAGGCTCATGGCAATGGCGGACTTCGGCTCGACATGCAGCAGATACAACAGCGCGGGCATGGCGATGATGGAACCGCCGCTCCCGAACAAACCCAGTACGATGCCGGTGGCAGCACCGGCAAGTATCGCCAGAATCAACATCAGATTTCCTTTCCCTCAAGCAGCACAATGCCGGCCAACATCTCAGAACACCAGCACCTTCTCCGCCCACTCCGCGAGATGCTCGAGCGTACTGTGCTGCACGCCTAGAATCGGCTCTTATCCTTGATTCCGCGTGCCCCCAGACAGGCACCGCATGCGCCGATCTCGGCCGCACCACGACCATCGAGCAATTGTATTCAAATGAATATTTGAATACATGGTAAGCGGCTCCATTACTCATGTCAAATCTGTTTGCCCCCGCACGCCAATGCGTTTGTTTTATAAACAGGAATTCCAGGTCGGCGAGCTTCCGCCATGCTGAGGCCGCTTATGTTCCGTTACGACAAAGCTGGTCACTGATGGTCAGGTGCGATATCCCCAAAATCGGGAATGCCGGCCAGGCGCTTCATGTCCTCAGGGCGATCCACGTCCCACAGCGTTTCGAGTTCATGCCAGTTCAAACCTGAAGCAGCCAAACGCTCTCGCGTTTCCGCCAGCACCCTGTCGGTGCTCCACGTCATGCCCTCGAACAGTCGTTTGCCCGGGCGCCGCAGGCCGATCAGCATGTAGCCGCCATCCTCCGCCGGCCCGATCACCGCATCCGCACCGCCAGCAAGCGCGGCGAAGGCCCGGCTCAGATAGTCCGCGGTCATCACCGGGCAATCGGTACCCACCAGCACCGCGTAGGGATGACGGGCAAGCGCCGCCTCGAAGGCATTCGCCATGCGCTCGCCAAGATCCTGCCCATGCTGCACCCTGCGCCCGACTGAGTCCGCAATCGCCCGGAAGAACGGGTGACCGCAATCCGGGCTGCACCAGAGTTCGACCGGGGCAAGATTCGCGCTGACTGCCGTATGCAGGATGCGCCCGGTCAGTCGCGCATGCAGATCGGCCGCGCCCTGCTGTCCCAGCGCCGGCGCAAGACGAGTCTTCGCCGCACCAGCCACCGGTGCCTTGGCGAAGATCATCAGGGCAGCATCAGGGAAACGGAGGCTGCTGCACTCGCCGTACAATCCGGCCAGCTTGCGCGGATCGGCGCCGAAGAGATAAGCCAGCCGCAAACGCCACATCAGCAGGATGGTGCGCCACACGCCCCGCTGTTCCCAGCGCCGGCTCGATGTGAGCAGCGCCGCGTCAGCATGGGCAGGGCGCGAACGGCTCTTAAGCGCGCGGCTCAGGGCGATGTCCTCCATCAGCGGAATCTCCGGAAAACCGCCAGCGTTTTCGAACGCTTCCCTGTGCACGAAGATGCCCTGGTCACCGGTTGCGATGCCGCTCAGGCGGGAGCGCCAGTTCATCATGAACGCCACCACGCGCAGCATGGCGCGAGCGCCCGCGAGGCGTACATCGAAATGCCCCCAGCCGCAACTGCCTTGCGCCAGGGCTGCGTGGATGAGCTCGTCCGCACCGTCGGGTGGCACGGTGTCGGCATGCAGGAACCACAGCACGTCCCCGGCCGCGGCACGGGCGCCTGCATTCATCTGCAGTGCGCGGCCCCTGGGCGCATGCACCACCCGGTCGGCCAGCGGCGCGGCCAGCAACGGCGTGCCGTCGCTGCTGCCGCCATCGACCACGATCACCTCGTGGCCGCGCTGACGCAGGGGCGCGAGCGCCTGCAGCACCGTGGTGATGTTGGCCGCTTCGTTCAGCGCGGGAATGATGACCGAGATGCGCCTCATCTCACCGCAAGCATTCAGCAACAGCTGCCGCCCCCGCACGCGGTGGTGTATATCCCCCCTTTGGTTTCCGAGGCCGGGCGGC
>DATDDN010000169.1:0-4653 GCA_036523795.1 Gallionellaceae bacterium
GATGCGCCCGATGAAGGCCCAGATGCCGGCCCACACCAGCAGCCCGAGCATGGGGCTCAAGGTATCCAGTGCCATTTCCTGGTACTTGATCTTCTGGAAGGTGAGCGAGTATTTCTCCAGCAGGACCAGGCTAGCCACCGCCAGCGCCAGCGGCAACATCACACGCCAGCTCGCCAGCAGATTCCGCGCCGAGGCGCGCCGGCGATTGACCAGCACGGTAGGCGCCACGGCAAAATCGCTGCGGCGCAGGCGGATATGCGTGTTGCCGACCAGCAGCTGGCTCTCGCTGTCCAGCGCGAGGGCATCGACACGGCGCAGCGAGGGGATCTGGTAGAGGCCATTCTCGCTCTGCAGGTCGGTCACACACAGCACACCCTGTGCGTTGCGCTCTATGCGCAGGTGATGCGGCGAAACACTCTCGTCATCCAGGATGATGTCGTTGTCATAGGCACGGCCGAGCTGCACAGGGAAACTCCGCAGGCGCGTGCGCTCGCGCACCCTTCCGGATTTCTCCAGCACTTCGAGGACGATCATTTCTTCCATGCGATGCCCTCCAGGTAGTTGCGTGCAAAGTGCAGCGCGTTGTCGTAACTGACGCCGCCCAGCTCCAGCGTGGTCATCACGCCGCGCCGTTCGTTGCCAAGAGTGGCAACCTTGAGCACGGCGTCATACAGGCCGGGCAATTTCTTGTAGGCGCGCATGCACAGCACGGTGCGCAGTGTCAGCCCGCCGTGTGCGACAAAATCAGTCGTACACTTGAACTTGGTGACATCTTCCTTGCCGGCGTAGAAGTTCTCGTCGTGATCGTCAAAGTAGCGCTGATACAACTTGAAGAAGCGGCGCTGGCTCAGCAGTTCCGACGCGAAATAATCATGGCGGAAATTGATGAAGCGGATGCGGTGCGAGCTGGAAATGTACAAATCGTCGCCGGACGAGCAAAAGTGGCTGAGATGCTGGAACTGGTCATCATCATCCCGATTGGTGTTGCCCCAGCACTTGAGGTAGGGCGCGATCTTGCCGGGAAGCTGGAATGTTCCCAGCGTGACCAGCTCCATATTGCCTTCCAGCAGGCGCTTCATGAAGTACTGCTGGTTCTGCATCAGCTGCTCCGTCATGGTGGCATGCGTGGGCTTGGGGCTGTCGGCGCGGCGCACCTGCTGCAGCAGCGCGATGACAAATTTCGCGGGAACCAGAAAGCTCACCTGGTTCCCCGAGGTCGCCACATTCACGCCGATCACCCGCCCGTCCTCCATGATGGTGGGACCGCCGCTCATGCCGGGGTTGATCGAACCGGTGAAGTGGATCTTTTCGTATTGGGACTTTTCTAGCAGGCCGTTGTAGGTGCCTTCCACAATGGTAAAACCGAGGTCGAGCGGGGTGCCGATGGAGAACACGCGGGTACCTTGCGCCAGCGGTGGCGCATACAGCTCGAAGGTGGCGTTCATCGGCTTGCCGGAAACGATGGCCAGGTCGCGAACCACGTCAAAACTGAGCAGCTTGAGCGGGCTGGTGCTGCCGTCGAAATACACGATCTCGGCGCGATACTGCTGCGGCTTCTGCACCAGCTCGGACACCACGTGGTAATTGGTGACAATCTCGCCATCTCGGCTGACGCTGAAGCCAGACCCCAGTGCCACGCGCGAACCGGAGGAGCTTTCCAGTATGCGGATCTGCACGATGCGATCCTGGAAGCGCTTGAACACCTCCTGTGTTTTCGCGGCCTGCGCGGGCAGAGCCAGCACCAGCAACACCAGCAGCAACAATCTCTTCATCCGGCTTCCCTTTTGTGTGAACGCACCGCGTGCAGCGCAGTTCTATTTACCCAGCTTGTCCTGCAGGGCCTGGCCGGTTTTCTCCAGTGCCTGACCGCTCTTCTCCAGCGTCTCGCCGCCGACCTTCTTGATCTTCTGATTCAGCGAGGTAGTGTCAAAAGGATTGGAATAGAACGGCACCTCGCGCCCGATGTTGACGCCGAACCACATGCCAATGGCGATCCCGATTGTGATGCTGACCAGCACGATCTTCAGTTGCTTCATGACCACCTCCGTCGGTTAATGTTTGCAGTATCTCATGCGCCGGCTTCATCCCTCCAGTACCTGCACGCTCAGGCCCAGGTCTTTCCATTGCCTGACCTCCTCCTGCAGGGCGGTATCGGTGAGCGGATTCTGCGCCAGCCAGCCCGGTGCGAGGGCAAGATGAAACTTGGTGCCGCTGAAGCGCACCTGCAGCGGCGGCACGGCCACGCCGCCGCGGTTGCGATAGAACAGTGCAGCCAGGCGCAGCGACATGGCCAGCGCGACGTCTTCCGGCGACTTGAGCAGGCCGCGCATCTTGTCCAGGCTGCCGCGGTGCGCCAGCGCGATCACGCTGAGGCGCTCCTGCTCTTTTCTTGAGAAGCCTGGCATGTCGGCGTTCTTCAGGATGTAGGCGGTGTGCTTGTGGTAGCCGCTGTGCGCCACGCTGATGCCGATCTCGTGCATGCGCGCCGCCCAGCCGAGCTGCTGCAGCATTTCGGCCGTGGCCTGGCCGTCGAGGAACTGGCGCGCCAGCTCTTCCGCCAGCAGGGCCACGCGTTCGGCCTGCTGCTCGTCCACATGGTAGCGGCGCATGAACTGGCGCGTGGTGACCTCGCGCATGTCGTGGTGATGGAAGCGGCCGAGCAGGTCGTACAGCACGCCCTCGCGCAGCGCACCCAGCGCAGGGTCCATTTTTTCGATACGCAGCTCGCTGAAGGCGGCGCACATGATGGCAAAGCCGCCCGGCAGCACCGGCACGCGATCGGCCTTGAGTCCGGGCAGGTCGAGCTTGCGCACATCGCCCGCCTTGAGCAGCTGCTCGCGAAACTGTTCCAGGCCCAGGCGGGTGATGCCGCCCTTGCTGTAGCCGTTCAGCTCGAGCACGTCGCACAGCATGCGCGCAGTGCCGGAGGAACCCAGCGCCACGTTCCAGTGACCGTGGGCAAACTCCTGCACGATGGTCTGCACTTCATTGCGTGCCGCCAGCTCGGCCTGCTTGAGGTTCTGTTTGGTGATCTTGCCGTCGGGGAAATAGCGCAGGCTGTAGCTGACACAGCCCATGTACAGGCTTTCCAGCTTGATCGGGGCTAGCCCCTGGCCGACGATGAATTCGGTGGAACCGCCGCCGATGTCCATCACTAGGCGCCTGCCCTCCATCTGCGGCAGGCCATGCGCCACGCCGAGATAGATCAGGCGTGCTTCTTCACGGCCGGCGATGACCTCGATGGGGAAACCGAGTGCCGCCTCGGCCTGGGGGAGGAAGTCGGCTGCATTCTTGGCCACGCGCAGCGAGTTGGTGCCCACCGCACGCACCGCCTCCGGGGGCAGGCCGCGCAGGCGCTCGCCGAAGCGCTGCAGGCAGGCCAGCGCGCGCTGCTGCGAAGCCTTGTCCAGACGCTTGTCTTCGGTGAGTCCGGCGCCCAGGCGCACCGGTTCGCGCAGACCATCCAGCATGTACAGCTGGTTGTCTTCCACGCGCGCCACTTGCAGGCGAAAGCTGTTGGAGCCCAGGTCTACCGCGGCCAGGATGGGTTGCCGTTCCACCGTGCGAGTCCTGTATCAGTGACCGGGATTTTGGGGATTACTGGCCGATTTCGCGCTCGATGTCTTCCACCGCGACATGGCGCACGTCGCGGCCTTTTACCATGTACACCACGTACTCGGCCATGTTCTGCGCGTGGTCGCCGATGCGCTCGATGGCCTTGGCGATGAACAGGATTTCCAGTGCAGTGGAGATGGTGCGCGGATCTTCCATCATGAAGGTGATGAGGTAGCGCATGATGGCGCGGAATTCCTCATCCACCTGCTCGTCCTGGCGCACCACCTGCGCGGCGGCGGCCACATCGAGGCGCGCAAAAGCGTCCAGCGATTTGTGCAGCATGTCCAGCGCCAGCTCGGCGGTGTGCTTGATCTCGTGGTAACGCGGCAGGTTGAGGCGCTCCTTCTGCGACAGCAGGATGGCCATGCGCGCAATCTTCTGCGCTTCGTCGCCGATGCGCTCGAGGTCGGTGATGGTCTTGATCACCGTCATCACCATGCGCAGGTCGCCCGCGGCGGGCTGGCGGCGCACCAGGATGTGGTTGCAGCTTTCGTCGATCTCGACTTCCATCGCGTTGACGCGGTGGTCATCCTCGATCACGCGCTTCATCAGGTTGACGTCGCCATTGGTGAGCGACTCGATGGCAGCACGAATCTGGCTTTCCACCAGGCCGCCCATCTGCAGCACGCGTGCGCGCACGGCTTCCAGTTCGTGGTCAAACTGCTTGGAGGTATGTTCGCTACTGACCATATGCTTTCCTTGTTATTGTGTTCCCTGTCGATTCTACCTGCCTGCCATGACACCTGGATGACATCCGGGTTCCCCGCCCGGATCACCGGATCAGGCAGCGGTCATGGTCTGCACGCCCTTGTCCGTGCCCAGCAGCAGCACGTCCGCACCGCGGCGCGCAAACAGGCCATTGGTCACCACGCCGGCGAGCTGGTTGAGCTGAGTCTCCAGCTCGACCGGGTTCATGATCTGCAGATTGTGCACGTCCAGTATGAGGTTGCCGTTGTCGGTGGTAAAGCCCTCGCGCAGCTTGGGCTGGCCGCCCAGCTTGACCAGCTCGCGCGCCACGTAGCTGCGCGCCATGGGGAT
>DATDDN010000170.1:0-6013 GCA_036523795.1 Gallionellaceae bacterium
AGTTCATCAATAACCAAAAGAGGTAAGTTCATGTCTCACTATCACGCCGTTGTATGGATCGATCACGCCGAGGCTCACGTCATGCACATCAGCATGGATGATGTGGAGTCGTCCGTTCTGCGTCCCGCCAAAGGGCATCAAAAGCTGCACCACAAACGCGGCAATGACAAGGGTGGTACCGTTGGCGCCGGCCGCACACCGGAAGACCGTGACTTCTATCACTCGGTTGTCGAGGCGCTCAAAGGCGCGCAGGAAATCCTGATCGTTGGTCCGGCCAATGCCAAACTGAATCTGGTGAAGCACATTCACAGCCACGATGCGAACATGAGCAACAAGGTCATCGGTGTGGAATCGATCGATCACCCCACCGATGCGCAGCTGGTTGTGTACGCACGCAAGTACTTCACTGCAGCCGATCGCATGCTTCCGCAATAAGATTTGCACGCCGGCGAGGGATGGAAAAGGCCTGCATTTTCTGCAGGCCTTTTTGTCTGCACGATGTCAGGGGCCGGCGCTCAGGCGATATGCATGATGCCGCGGCTTGGTTTGCCATGCCTGAGCTCGATGCGACGCCAGCCGCTGTTGTCATTCATGGTGATCCACCTGCGTTCCTCGCTGCGGTAGAACCAGTCCTTGTCGTGCTGGAAGAAGATCTGCAGGTCCTTGCTCTCCAGAATGTTCAGGATCTCGTTGCTGTGGGTGCGCAGCTCGTCGAAGTCGGTCGTCGCCTTCTGCCCCATCTCGCTATACAGCCGGTTCAACTCCAGCAGCAGGGCATTGACCTGAGGCGGCAGCGGTGCCGCGTTGAGGCCGATCTTCCTGGCCTCATTCAGCAGGATGGGATAATTGTGTGACGGGTATTTCGAGTTGAGTGTGGCGGCGATCTCGTGGGCCCTGGCTTCATCTGCAATGTGATAAGCCAGCAATTCGCGGCAGATCATGATGGAAAGCGATTCGGCGCGGTCCACTGCGCCGATGACCAGCGGGTGCACATAGGCGAACAGGCTCTTGTACGGGTTCTCGGTCGAGTCGGCCTGCTCCGCCCGCCATAACCTGATCACCCGGTTCAATTCATCCAGGCTCACGCTGACGCGATCGTTATCCCGATCAACTGGCGACAGGGCGTGGTTCAGTGATGTGTCCACTGCGGTCAGGTAGGCCGTAGGCCCCATCAGTATCTGGTTGGCGCCAAGTGTAATCATGGTTGCCGCCGACGCGCATTCAAGCGGTACCAGCGCCACCAGATTCCTGCAGTGCTGCCTGAGCAGATTGATCATGCGCAATGACACCTGGCCGCTGCCGCCGTCCGACTTGATGAACAGGTAAATCGTCTCATGCGTGCCAAGCCGCTCCAGCAAGGCATGCATTGCCACCACGTCGTTTGCGCAGACCGAGCCGCGCGGATTGTTCCAGTAGGTGATGAGCGGCCCGCCCAGGATGGCGGTGGCCTGTTCGATGACGGCCTGTGTCTTGGCGAACAGGACCGGCGGTTGTTTGACCTTGGGAGTGCTGCTGCTTTCGGCTTGAGTCATGGCGAGTGTGTGGCGGCGAGAGTTTATGGACAGGCGCATGCAGTTTTGCGCCCTAAAGATTATATGCAAGTGTCGCGTCTTGCATGCCTGAATTTGCGTTCTATGCGATATGAATTATCGCGATCCGCTACGCGGCGAGGAGAGAGCGCCGCCGCTGTGTCGGCGGTCCTGCTCAGCTTATGCCATCGAGAAGGCGGTAAAGTCCGCCAGTATGTGGGCCGAGACAAGCGGCCATAACTTCCTGGTGCGCATGTAGTACAGGCTGAGGATCATCCCGAAGCCGAGAATCGAAACCGCGCCCACGGGTCCCTGGTAAAGATGGTAGGAGACACGGACAAGGAGCGATGTGCCGACTGCAAACGATGCGCCGGAAGTTTCCAGCGCTCGCTGCAGGAAGCCGACAAGAAAGGTTTCTTCGTACAGCCCATTTACCAGGGAGAGGCCCAGAAGCGGGCCAAAGGATATGGTCGCGTGGGCGACCATGGCATCAACGGGCTGTGTGGCCGCACTGTTGCTGCCGAACAATGATTCGAGCACCCAGGCCGCAGCGGTGGCGGCGACAAAAAGGACTGCGCCTGCAATTGAGCCAGTGTATGAGGGCGAGGGAATCAGATGCCCCAGGTCATGCCCTCGAAGGTGAAGGTAGCCGAGCGCAGCGGCGGCGAAACATATCTCGTACGCAATGATGTTGAAGAACATGGCGTCCGTGAAGGGCGGTGTGGGAAAGCCGGATGCGACGGCCTGAATGGAGCTGAGAATAAACATGCCAAAGCACAATGCGGTGACGATCAAGACATCGGCTATGCTAACGGCGAAGATGGGGCGGCGGGTCATTGAGTCGATTCCGGATGAATGATGGAGGGGGGCGTGGCTGCGCTCGATTCGTCGTTCTTTGCCAACGGTTCAAGGACGGAAAATCGTGATCCACGCTGGATAGACAAAGTCCTCAGCCGGCGGGAAAGTAGTGGGCCCACGCCTCTTCCGCGCCGGCAAGCAAGGCGAGCTCGTTGGCGGAGGGCTGGTGGCAAGGGATGGCTCCCATCGCCCGCGCCACACTGCCCGCTGCCGGAGTGAAATAGACCTTGAGCTCACAATGCAGACGCCCTTCGGATTCGTGTCGAAAGAATACGGCCATATCCTTTGCGCCGGTGGCCTCGTCGAATGCAGCCAGGAACTGTGCCTTGATCTGTTCCAGCGATGCGCCCGCCAGCATGGCATCGCCGAGATTGCAGGTGTACCAGGTGCTCATCGTGTTGTTCAAGGTTCCGGTCCGCGTAACGGTGCGCATCGGCCAATGTTACGGCGATTCCTTCGGGCACACCAGCGCCGGATTGCCGGCGAGGTAACCGGCACGCATTGAGCTTGCCTGCTCTGCCTCCGCGGCGGTCAGCGGCTGGTACAGTCGTCCGAACCGCCAGCCGTAACCCCAGCGGTAGGGCGTCAAGTAGTATGGGCCGCCACCGGTGCGAACACCCGCATACATGAGATCGGCCAGCGTGCGGCTGCGTGAAGCGGCCAGCACGCAGTCCCTGAGCGCCAGATCGGCCTGCAGCCGTTCCTCGGCCGTGCCGCCACGCCAGTAGGCGAGGTCGTGGGCTACGCAGCAACTGCACCAGTCTGTCTTGCTGAGCAGCGAGCGATCGGGAAACATGCTGCAGCCATCGGTAGAGAAAGGCTGCATCGTCCGCGTGGTGGCGCAGGCCGAGAGCAGCAGTGACAGGGCCACGGCCGACATCGCGCCGGCGAGCCTCGTTTTTTTTGGGCAAATATTGCTCATCACTGTCTCTGTTTTCCGGCATGTGGCTTGCTTCTGGTGCCAGCGCATGTGTGAGGGTGGCGCCTGTTTTCGCAGTCACTATCGAGTGCGGGGCGCAGTGTCATTTGTCATTCTGGTACCACGCCTTGTGGACGAATCTCACCAACGATAGTTGTGTTCCATTCCAGACGTAGTACGAGATGCCGCGCCTCGCCGTATCTTCTTCCGGCATACCTATGAGCACCAATAGCCTGCTGTCAGGGCGAAATTTGACAGCCCCTGATGCGTGCCAGAGATCGCCGCCCTCCAGCAACTCATGATGCACATTTGTCGCGTCGTTATACGTGACTCCGGGCGGATGAAATACCTTGCCCGTCCTGACATCGATTATTGAGAGTTGTGTGCAGCTGGTTCCGCAGCCCCATGTGGCGAGGATATAGTGCCCGGCGAAGTTCGGTTTTTCCTTTGACCGCTCCCGGATTCTGGTGCGAAACATTCTTGTTGCAGGGTCGCTATGCAGATCAGGTTTGGCATTCTTGCCTGTGTAGAGTCTTGCGGGGTAGCTCTCGAAACGCGGAGCATCAGGGGGAATGTCGCTCGCACGGATGGTGACTTCGTTGTATCCGTCATCATCTGCAAGAGCCGCGGCAACGGATGCCGCAGCCGTAAAGATACAGAAAAATATCGTGTGGAGCTTCATGAGGCCCAGACAAAACTAGAAAACAAGTCGATCGCCCAAACATCCTGCCCCAATTCTGCCTGCAAGAGGGAGGTGCAATCAATCATCGGTCGCCTGGTTGTCAGGTCAGGCAGTAGAGCAGCCAGAAGAATTTGGAAGTCCCGGTCGCATCGGCATCATTTCGTGCACCTTACCCCAAGCCCGCCAATCTAGGCAATTGGCCGACTTATATGCCCATGCATTACAAATAACTTTAGCTAAATTTCGCAATCCATTGCTTTTTAAGTATATTTGTTTTGCATTAACTTTCTGCGCTAACTCATTGTCCCGCAAAGAAAAATCCCGGTTTTCAGCTTGACTGGCCAAAATATTTTCAATATAGTGGGCCGGAGTGGTGAAAAGTGGGTTTTTGTGGGTTTTTAGGGCGGGCAAATGTTCCAAGGGGCGGCACAACTCAATCTGGATAGCAAGGGCAGGCTGGCCATTCCGGCGCGGCATCGCGACATGCTGCTCGCGGATTGCGCCGGCCAGCTGGTGCTGACTGCGGATGCCGACGGCTGTGTGCTGGTCTATCCGCAGCCCGAGTGGCAGCCCATCCGCGACAAGTTGCTCAAGCTCTCTGCCCTGAACCCGCAAATCCGCGCGCTGCAGCGCCGCCTGATCGGCTATGCCGAGGAAGTGGAAATGGATGCAGCCGGGCGCGTGCTGATTTCACCGGCCCTGCGTACTTATGCCGCGCTGGACAAGCGCGTGATGCTGATAGGGCAGGGCAACAAATTCGAGCTATGGGACGAGGCGAAGTGGCAGGCGCAGCAGGCAGCAGAGCTGTCGTTTGCCAACGGGGAGCTGCCGCCCGAGCTGGAAGGCTTCACCCTGTGAGTGCTGGCGAGCCGCGCGAACCCGGGGCGGCTACAGATGAGGGGTTGTCGCATGCAACCGTGCTGTTGCACGAGGCGGTGGAGGCGTTACGGGTCAAGCCGGAGGGCGTCTATGTGGACGGTACTTTCGGTCGCGGTGGCCACAGCCGCCTGATCCTCAGTCAGCTGGGCGCGAAGGGGCGCCTGCTGGCGCTGGACAAGGACCCGGCGGCGGTGGCGGAAGCTCGCACCATCGCGGACGCACGCTTCGGCATTGTGCACAGCGGGTTTGAACACCTGGCCGAGGTGCTGCGTGGGCAAGGTCTGGATAAGGTGGATGGCATCCTGCTCGACCTGGGGGTGTCGTCGCCGCAACTGGACGATGCGCAGCGCGGTTTCAGTTTTCGTTTCGATGCGCCGCTGGACATGCGCATGGACACGAGCAGTGGCATGACGGCGGCACAGTGGCTGGCGACGGTCGAGGAAGGCTTATTGGGGGAGGTGATACGTGACTATGGCGAAGAACGGTTTGCTAAGCAGATTGCAAGGGCGCTTGTTGCGGCGCGCCAAGAACAACCCATACTCACAACCGGGCGGCTCAGCGAAGTGGTGGCCAAGGCCGTGCGTACCCGCGAGCCCGGGAAGAATCCGGCTACGCGGACCTTTCAGGCTATACGGATTTATCTCAACCGCGAGCTCGAAGAGCTCGAGAACATCCTGCCGCAGTGCGTCGATTGCCTGAAACCGGGAGGGCGCCTCGCCGTGATCAGTTTTCATTCTCTGGAAGATCGCCTGGTCAAGCGCTTCATGCGCGACATGGCACAGGGTGACAAGCTGCCGCACGGCTTGCCGATACGTGCGGCCGATATTCCGGAGGGCAAGCTGAAGCTGGTGGGCAGGGCAATCATGCCGGGCGAGGCGGAGGTGGCGCAAAACCCGCGCGCGCGCAGCGCGGTGTTGCGCGTGGCAGAGCGCAGCGGAGGCGCTAGTGGCTAACAAGCTGAACATTGCGTTATTGCTGCTGTGCATAGCCTGCGCGTTAGGTGTTGTGACTTCGCAACACAGGGCGCGCAAGTTGTGTGTTGAATTACAAAAAGAAAAAGACCGGGCGCAGCAGATGGAAGTGGAATGGTGGCAGTTGCAGCTGGAGCAGAGCACGTGGGCGATGCCTGCGCGCGTGGAAAAAATT
>DATDDN010000171.1:0-61595 GCA_036523795.1 Gallionellaceae bacterium
ATTTTGTTGGTGTTGATGCGAACGACACCCAGCCTCAGATGTTCCTGACTGGCGACCATAACCTGGGCGTCGGCGCCAATCCGCCGAACTCGCCGTTCCAACCCGGCACCACTGGCAACCAATTGTACGCGGTCGCGCTCGGCACGAACTTCCCGGCGGCCAATAACAACGCCTATGTCGGCTGGCTCGACACGATGCACTCGAAGCAGGGCAACGTGGGTCTGGCTGACGGCAGCGTGCAGCAGTTCAGCCGTTCCAGGCTGCATGAAGGCCTGCGCAACAGCGGGCGGCGCCCACGGCCTGGAGCAGGAAGCGCGCGCCGCTGAGGTGCAGGTGCGGCGCTGGCTGCTGGCCGGCAAGCGCAGCATAGCCATCGTCGCGCAGGACCGCCTCGCCGCCCGCCGCGTGCGCGCGCTGCTGGAGCGCGCCGAAGTGCACGTGCGCGACGAAACCGGCTGGACCCTCTCCACCATGGCGGTGAGCACCGTGCTGATGCGCTGGCTGGATGCGCTACAGAGCGACTTCTACTACCAGGACCTGCTCGACCTGCTCAAGTCGCCGTTCATCTTCTCCGACGCCCAGCTCGGAGAACGCAAGCAGTGGGTATTCCAGCTCGAACAGCTGCTGCGCAAGCGCGGCGTGGTGTCGCAGCTGGACAGCTTCCTCAGCCTGGCCGATGCCGAAGACCCATCGCTCAATGCACCGCTGGCGCGCCTGCGTCAGGCAGCCGATGCATTGCGCAGGAAGAGCGACACCCTGGCCGGCTGGCTGGGCGCACTGCACCAGAGCCTGGAAATACTCGGTGTGCTGCCGGGGCTGGCTGCCGATGCAGCCGGCGAGCAGCTGCTGCAGGCCCTGCGCAACTGGCGGGACGAGCTGGCCAGCGACACCACGCGCTTCAGCCGCGCCGAATGGCGCCACTGGCTGGCGCTGCAGCTGGATGCGCAGACCTTCCGCGACCTCGGCATCGACAGCCCGGTGCTGCTCACCCACCTCGCGGCCACGCGCTGGCGCAGCTTCGATGCGGTGCTGCTGCTCGGCTGCGACGCCGCGCACCTGCCCAGCGCCGACAGGCAGGCGGTGTGGTTCAACGACGCCGTGCGCGATACCCTGGGCCTGCCCGTGGCATCGCTGCACCGTGCGCAGCAGCGCGACGACCTGCTCGCCCTGCTGGCGCTGAACGACAGTGTGCTTGCCACCTGGCAGGCCAGCCAGGCCGGCGAAGAAAACCTGCTCAGCCCCTTCTTCGAGGTGCTGCGCGCCCTGCATGAACAGGCCTACGGCGACGACCTCGCCGAGAAGGAGCTGGCCGGCCTGCAGGAGCAGGCACAGGTGCGCAATGCCGCCGCCGTGTTGCCCGCAGCGTCAGTCATGCCATCCCCCGCGATTCCCCCGGCGCTGGTGCCGCAGCGCATCTCGGCCAGCGGCTACAACAGCCTGGTGGCCTGCCCCTACCAGTATTACGCGCGCCACGTGCTGCTGCTGAACGAGCTGGACGAAGTGCGCGAAGGCATCGAAAAGCGCGACTATGGCGAGTGGGTGCATGCCATCCTGCATCGCTTCCTTGAACAGTACGCGCCGCTGGAAGAACATGATCGCGGCGAGCTCGAAGCGCAGCTGCTGCGCATCAGCCGGGAGGTGTTTGCCGACATCATGCAGCGCGACTACTGGGCGCGCGCCTGGCTGCAGCGCTGGATCAAGTCCGTGCCTGCACTGGTCGAGGGACAACTCGCCATCGAGGCCGATGGCTGGCATTACGTGCAGGGCGAAGTCGCTTTCAAGCAGCAATTCACCCCCGAGCTGCAGATCCACGGACGCATCGACCGCGTGGACGTGCTGGGCGAGGTGGCCAACGTCGAGCGTGTGCTCGACTACAAGACGCAGGATGCAAACAAACTGCGCAACAAGCTCAAGGCAGTGGGTGAGGACGTGCAGCTGCCGTTCTACGCCTATGCCCGCGATGCGTGCGAAGGCGCCTACCTCAGCCTGGATGCGGACAAAGTAAGCGTGGTCGCGCCCCAGCAGGAAATCCGCCACCTGTCACAGGCCAACATGGCACGCCTGCAGCAGTTGTTCGATATGCTGCGCAGCGGTACGGCCATGCCGGCCAACGGCGTGGAAGAGGCGTGTGCGCACTGCGAAATGAGTGGCTTGTGCCGCAAGGCGGAGTGGAATGGAGCTGAGCATGGATAACCGTATCGCGCTCGACCCCAGCCACAGCGTCGTTGTCGAAGCCTGCGCCGGCAGCGGCAAGACCTGGCTTCTGGTGTCGCGCATCGTGCGCCTGCTGCTCGCCGGCGTGCAGCCCGGCGAGATACTGGCCATCACCTTCACGCGCAAGGCGGCGCAGGAGATGCAGGCGCGCCTGCACGACTGGCTGCACCTGCTGGCCACTGCTGACGATGCGGCGGTGACGCAGTTCCTGCGCGAACGCGCGGTCGAGCAGGTGGATGACGCCACGCTGGCGCGGGCGCGCGGCCTGTACCGCGAGTTCCTGCTGTCTTCCTCCAGCATCACCATCAGCACTTTCCACGGCTGGTTCATGCAGATCATCCAGCGCGCGCCGCTGAATGCCGACGTGCCGGTAGGCCTGCAGCTGCTGGAGCGCACCGGGCGTTTGCGCGAAGAGGCATGGGACGAGCTGGCCGAGCAGCTGCGTGCCGCGCCCGACAGCGAGCTGGCGCAGGAGATGCAGTGGCTGTTCGAGAACACAGGCCTGTCCAATACGCGCAGCCTGCTGGAAAATTTCCTCGGCAAGCGCGCCGAGTGGTGGGCCTACACGCTGGGGCAGCGCGATCCGGTGGGCTGGGCGCTGGACGAGCTGCGCGATGCACTGCAGGTCGACGAGGATGAAGATCCGCTCGAAGCACTGCTGGACGAGGAATTCGACCTCACGGTGCAGGCCTTTGCCAGCCTGTTGCAGAGCGGCTCCGAGGCGCAGCAGAAGCTGGCCAGGTCGCTCGACGAAGCGCGCCTGCAGCCCGACCTCCAGCCGCGCTACGACGCCCTGTTCGCAGCACTGCACACCGGCACGGGCGAGCCGCGCAAGCTCAAGGCCAACAAGGGGCAGAATGCAGAGCACTATGGCAATCTGTTGCAGGCCATCCTGGCCGTGCTGCACGAGGTGCGCGATGCCATGGCCGAGCGAGCCGCGCTGCGCCTGAATCAGGCCGGCCTGCGCTGCGGTGCGGCGCTGCTGGAGCATTACCAGCAGCTCAAGCTGCGCCAGCAGGGCATGGATTTCACCGACGTGGAATGGCAGGTGGCGCGCCTGCTGCGGCAGAGCGACAGCGCCGAGTACATGCAGTACAAGCTGGATAGCCGCTACAAGCACGTGCTGCTAGACGAGTTCCAGGATACGAACCCGCTGCAGTGGCAGATACTGCAGGCCTGGTTTGCGGCTTCGGCGGCGGCCGACCAGCGCCCGCAGGTGTTTGTGGTGGGCGACCCCAAGCAGTCCATCTACCGCTTCCGTCGCGCCGATGCGCGCCTGTTCGGCGAGGTCAGCCAGTTCCTGCAGGACGAGTTCGGCGCGCACTTCCTCAGCCAGAACGAGACGCGGCGCAATGCGCCGGCCGTGCTGGCCGCAGTTAACGGCGTATTCGCCAGCCACCCTGACGGCTTCGTCGATTTCGAAACGCATGTCGCGCACCACCACAGCCTGCCGGGCCATGTCACCGTCCTGCCGCTGCAATCCCCTCTCCCCGAGGCAGAGGGAGGCGAGGGGGAGAGCGATGCAGACAGCATCGCGCTGGTACTGCGCAACCCCTTGCTGCAGGCGCGCGACGAGGCCGATGCCGGCGCGCGCGAGCTGGAGGCAGAGCAGTTCGCCGGGCACATCGCCGACATCGTGGCGGGCTGGAGCGTGCAGGATGGCGTGGGCAGGCAACGCGGTGCCACTTACGGCGACATCATGGTGCTGGTGCGCAAGCGCACCCACCTGCGCGTGTACGAGGCAGCGCTGCGCCGCCGCAACATTCCCTTTCTCACCTCGCGTCGCGGCGGCCTGCTCGACACGCTGGAAGCAGAAGACATCCAGGCGCTGCTCACCTTCCTGATCACGCCGTTTGCCGACCTGGCGCTGGCGCAGGCGCTGCGCTCGCCCATGTTCAGCTGCAGCGATGCCGAGCTGATGCTGCTGGCGCAGGAGCCCGAGCAGGGCAGCTGGTGGGCGCGCCTGCAGCGCCTGGCCGCCGGCGCGCCGCCCGCGCTGCAGCGTGCCCACACCCTGCTGCACGATTGGCTGCAGCGCGCCGACAAACTGCCGGTGCATGACCTGCTCGACCACATCTACTTCAGCGCCGATGTGCCGCAGCGCTATGCCGCAGCCGTGCCCGAGGCGATGCGCGCCACCGTGCATGCCAACCTGCAGGCCTTCATGGAGATCGCGCTGGAGGTGGATGGCGGACGCTACCCCAGCCTGCCGCGCTTTCTCGCCGAGGTGGCCGAGCTGCGCGAGGCCGACAGCGAGGCGCCGGATGAAGGCAAGGTGGGCGAGGTGGGCAACGCGCTGCGCATCTACACCGTGCATGAAGCCAAGGGCCTTGAGGCGCCCATCGTGTGGCTGCTCGACGCCAACGACACGCGCAGCGTGAACGACAGCTACGGCGTGCTGCTGGACTGGCCCACCAGCGCGGAGCGCCCCTCGCATTTCTCGCTCTATGCCACGCGCGAAGCGCGCGGCAAGCAGCGCCTGCCGCTGTTCGAGGCCGAAGAGCATTACGCCCGGCGCGAGGGCATGAACCTGCTCTACGTGGCGCTCACCCGCGCCCGCCAGGCTCTCATCGTCAGCGGCAATGGCAGGGGCGAAGCGGCCGAACAGCGGAAGCCCACCCTGTCCTGGTACGATCGCATCGCCCAGCTGCAGTGTCCAGCCGACAACCCGCTGCAGGCGGCGGGCGAGCAGCAGGGCGCCCCGCCTGCGGCAATTGCCAGCGTTGACCCCGCCTTGCAGCGTCCACTGCCCACCGGCAAGCTGGCAGCGCGCGACTCCGTCGAGCAGCGCCGCGGCACCTGGCTGCACGCCCTCCTGCAGCACCTCACCGCGCCCGGCACGGTAGCCGACGAGGCCACACTGCAGCAACGCTGCGGCATCCCGCACGCCGAGATGCCCGCGCTGTGGCAGCAGGCGCAACAGCTTCTGACGCAGCCGCAACTGCGGCGCTTCTTTGATGCCAGTGCCTTTGCCAGCGCCAGCAACGAGCTGCCTTACGTCAACGCGCGGGGCGAACTGAAGCGCATCGACCGCCTGGTGGAGTTTGAAAACGAAGTGTGGGTGCTGGACTACAAGACCGGCACCACCGACGTGTCAGCCCACCGCGCGCAGATGGAGGAATACCGGCGCGCCATGCAGAGCGTGTATGGCAGCAAGCCGGTACGCACGGCGCTGCTGTTTGCGGATGGCAGGTTGCATGAGGTGTAGGCGGGAAATGCTGAATGGGTATTGCGCTTGGTGTAGGGGATACCGCAATGGTTCGGGGTATGATGGCGCGCAAGGGGTGTTGGTGAGTGGCGAATTCGGATGGGCGAGAGTTGTAGCCAGAGCGTTGCCGGAGGAGGTAAGGTTATGCAGATTATGATTTCTGGATATACACCGTTTGAGGTGTCTACTTTACGTTAGGCAACTAGAGGCTCACCTTGGCGAAATCAAATACCTCACTGTTTAGTTACACGCCCGAACAAATGGAAGGGTTTCATTCGTACATTTACGAGTGGATCGACAACCTCCAATTCTTGGTTAGTCCTAGCGCGCTTCTCGGCGAGCGTGCCACCTCGTATGTTGAAGCGGCAAAAGTAGTTTTCGGTGAGATGGACTGGAAGGGGGATGGTGAGATTCAGGTTTTGTGGCTTCCTCTATTCGTGTTTTCGGACACGAAAGATATTTCCACTGAGGGTGTAGTTATTTGGCACGTAAAGCAAATCGAAGACGGAATTTCGTATCTTTTGTCCCCAGTGCCTCTGCAGTTCAAAGGGTTGCTGTGAGCACGTCGCCTAACCTCTCGGTCAAGGTCGCTCCCTTCGGTCGCTGGACGCTGCGCGAAAAGGCACCGCGCAGCGCCCCTTACCTTGAACGTTAGGCCTCATGGAAAGCCTTCCTCCACTGTCAGCGCTCACGGCATCTGTCGCCGGTCTTGTTGCGTGCGCTGCAATCTACCTCGGCGCCGCAGGTCGAGACTGGATCCACAAACTGGCTGTCGCTTTTGGGGTGGCAGTGGTTCTTTGCATTTCAGTTTTGCCGTACTACTTGTTAATGGCGTTCGACAATCTCGGGAACGAAGCTTACGGGGTTGGGTTCACGGTCTACCTCTTCGTCAGCGCCTCCTCAGCCATTGCAGCATTCATTCTTTGCGTGTCGCTCTTGTGGTCGCGCCGACAGGCGAGGCCTAACTAATCATTCAAGCCGACGCCTTCGGCGCGGCTTAACTTAGGCGTTAGGCTTTAGCGTATGCGCATTCGGATATTTGCTCTCTTGCTGGTTATGGTAGTGTTTAATCCGGCTAAGGCGATGGGTGAGGAATGTGCTAGGATCGTACTCGTTGAGCAGGTCTTGCTGGATCCGGCGCTTTATGACAGCAAAAAAATATGCATTGCTGGAATTCTTAACATCGAGTTTGAAGGCGATGCCTTGATCTGGGGCCAATCAAGTGTGTGGTTAAATTTCTACCATGGGCCACCATGGTTCAATAAAGAAATTGATCGGGATAAACGACGCATGGAGGATTGGAAACAGAAGTACCAGCATACTTGCGTTCTCATAAATGGAACTTTTGATCGTGAGGATAATTTGGGGCGCTGTTGTCAGCTCTCAGGAAGCATAAAAAACATTTTAAGTATATCTCCATATAGTGGGCAGTGTCCAAAGCCTAACTAGGCATTCAAGAGGGACGCGCTGAAGCGCGCCCCTTAATTTAACGTTGGTCGAGATAGACAGCTAGAGGGCAGCCGAACAGTTTAGCGCCAGGAATGGGTCACTCGCGGCTGCGCCCCACTGGTCAGCTTGCATGCAGGCTCGTTCACACTATTTACTTCGTCGTCAGCTTTGCTGCTCGCCTGCAATCAGCGCAAGCTGCCTGCGGGGGTGACGCTCCACTTCATTCGTTATGTGGAATAAAAAATGAGAAAAACACTACCATGGATTAAGTGGATTATTGCAGTTATAGGGCTTTACATGGCACTGCATACATCAAACCTTGTTATAGATAATTATATCCTAAAGGATCAGATGGTTTTTGTAGTAAAGACAGGAAAAGAATTAACTTTAGAAGCAAAAGAGAGCTTGAGAACATATTCACTAAAAAATGCATTTATGCATCTTTTTATTATCTGGATTAGTGTGCTTGTAGCGGGTCGTTGGCTTTCTGTTCCATTCACTAAGCCACATAACAAATCACTCAATTCGACGCCAAAAAACGGCCCGAATGAGTTCAAACGTTAACGTCAGCAGAAGCGTAAGTCGACGAAAAGCAGAGCCGGAGCCCGCCCTTGTTACGAACAATGATTTCATTCTCCCAAATTGAGCATGTACGTTGCTTTTTCCTCTCATTCATCGCGGCATTTCCTCTGGCCCTCTTCAATCACTACGTTTTTTGTCAGAATGAAACAAATCACACAGGGGTTTCTGCTTACATTCTGTTCACGATCTTTGTTCCAGTCGCTCTAGCTTCATTTCGTAAGCTCAAGCTTGGTAAGAAATGGCTAATCCCACTTGCTATAGCTACGGGCGGCGCTCTAAATGTCGCTGCCTTTGATTCACTTCATGTCATGGAAAGTTACGATTCTTGGACGCAATCTGGAATGCCTGACCGACCAGCGTGGAGCTTCATCCATGAATGCTATAAATCTGGCGAATAGATGGCTAACGAGGCGCTCCATCGGATGCCAAGAAGGCTACCGCCTTGTCGGCGCCACTGAGTTTCGGCGTTAGGGGGCACATTGAAAAGCCTTCGAGTGGTTATTCTGATCTTGGCTGCTGGCGGGTTATTTGCTGCGTTTGACTTTGTCTCAGCCAAGTACTTTGACTCTTGTGGCATTTCTGAGTCCTACGCAATAGAAAAAGTCTTGGCATTCTTGAGCCCAAAGGATAGTGCAGCAGAATCGCGGTTAGCCTACTATCACCATCGCGGAACGTGCGAGCATTCGTACTCATACAGCGGGCCAGCCGGCTCATTTGATCTTGTTGTGATCGACGACCCTATCCACGGACCCAAGCTCACTGTATGGGACCGTGCCCGAGACAAGAGCCCCTGACATGGTGCTCAACCTCGCTCCCTTCGGGACTCGCCAAAGCTGCGCTTTGGCGAGTCGGTTAGCTCTACGTCATGCATCATAAGGTGATAGAAATGAATTCCATCAATATAATTAGGCCGTACAAATATTTAACGATGTGGGTGTTTGACGACGAGCGCGTCGGCCTTGAGCAGGAACCATTCGTTTCGGGTGCTGATGAAATCCTAGATCTAATGGTTAAAGATATTCCGAATGCAAAAGACGGCTTCATTCTGATATTTTCAGAAGATCCATTTCCAGGCTACCAGGCCGAATTTGAATGGAGGCGAGAGGAGGCAGGTGGCAACTGGTATTACGTTTCCGCATTGAACAAAGAAGGCTGGTTATGTCCTGCATTGTTTAAATACTTTCAAAAGGCACCAAGAAAGCTATATGCGCAATTTAAACAAAATGCATAACAATTCGCTCGCGCGGACGCGAACATGAGCTACCGTGTCCGCACATTGCCGTGGCCAAAGGTCGCGCAGTTCTACCTTGACCTCGTCCGCGAGCATTCTTGGCCAATCACGACAATGCTTGAGCTTGTCCAGTTCTTGGCATCGTCGCCCTACTCGAATTCACTCTTTCCATCTACATCGCATGACATACTGTGCATCGGAAGAGTTGCGAACTTCACGCCCGGGGCACCCAACCATCGCTTCGAGCGGACGGCCGAGAAGCCGCGCTTTACGGTTCCCCTTCACCTGTGGCGCCCAGCCGCACCTTAAACTGAACGTTTAGCAGCGATGGCCAAAGCCCTTCTTATAGCAGGCACCATATTGATGTTTCTTGTTGTTCTGTTGAGCATCATTGCAGTCATGCCGCTTGAGTGGATTGCGTACATGGCTAACAAAGTGATTACACTATTTAGCGGTGGACCAATTTATATGAAAATTGTACCAAGCACTGATAATACTGGTTATTTCATACTGGTGGGCTTGGCTGTGTTGGCCATTGCGTTTATTTATTACGGCAAGAAACTTAATAGAACTACAAGAAATGAATTCACGCATAACAAGTAATTCAACAAGGATATACCTCCGCGGCGCGCATCTTGTGAGAAATTGCACACATTAAGTGTTGGGGGCATGACTTGCTTGCGCCGGGCGAGAGGGGTGTGTCAAATGTAGGGTCTGACCCTCAGTCTTAGTCGCCCATGAACAAACTAACGCATATTCGCAGAGTTGTACTTTTTTCTGTTTCAGTGGGTATCGCTGGGTGTGTAACCATGGCAAATACGGCTGCTGTTGCAGAAGTCAAAGAATGTCTCCGCGTGGGCGCAAACGTACGCGATGTCTCGTCATGCATTAGCGAAGTCGGCGAGTATGAGGCGATACGTGATGTGAGCTTTCACTGGAATTGGATCGTCGATTATTGTGGAGATTCGGCTGCAAAAAACTGTAGCGATCATGAATTGCAATCCCGGTTGACGATAAAAAAAGGAAGCACGTTCGCTACAGCGGATGTTGCCGAACCAACCGTTTTGTTTCGGTCAAAAAAAGGTGGAATAGGTGGGCCATTTGTAATGCTTTACGTGTTCTATAGAGTATCTGATGGCACTGTTATAGGTTGGTCAAACGTGGGAACAACGCTGTACGAGATAGACTTTCGTACGCCCAAGTGATGGGGCTGGGCCTGCAATTTGCACCGCGCGAGCGGAGTGTGTCAAATGTAAGGCCCTTAGTATCATTTCTTAGCGCGGACAGGTATGACGACTAAAAGTAGTAATGTGGCGAAAGGGTTGGGCGTGCGTGGTTTAGTATGCGTATTGTGGCTATGCATAACCCTGCCAGCCAGTGCATTTGACTGCGGCAAGTACTCTCTCAAAGCCAATGAGACCAATCCGCCGTGGGCGGACTACATATTTGACGGGAAGGTAAAAGCCGCCAGGATCGTTGAGATAGATGGCGAGCCTGTCGTTACAGCAATTGTCTTTGAAGTCACGAAGCTCTATAAGGGAGCGAAGAAGAAAGAGGTTGCAGTTAGCACGGCTCCATATGGAATGGTTGATTCCAGTGGATATCCCTTCCTGTGTGGAGCAACGTATCATGTAAACGCGGTCAACAAGGAATGGTCTGGTGCATACAAGAAGTTGTCTGGGTTATATACCGATCAGTGCATGCACGTAAGGCCTTTATCTCCTAATGCGTTGGATGTCTCCGAGATTGAGCGAATCTTGCTTGATGTGCCGTCTCATTCCGCAGAAAAAGAAAAGGATAGGTTGTGGAACCGGATTTATTGCGTGCCGACTAAGAACAAGCAAGGGGTTAGTTCTCAGAAGAAGAGGCGCGCAAGTGACGCAACCAGCAAGTGAGGGGCCCGCTTACAATTTGCACCGCGCGAGCGGGGCGTGTCAAATGTAGGAACTGGCCCTCAAGTTCTTTACGATTACGTTAGGTATTGCTGTGAATTCCTGGGATCGACATGCAATCATAGAAAAGGTCAAAACTGCTGCCGATCGGTTTGGCGCCTCCAACTCACAACAGCAAAAGCAACTCATATTGAGTTGTAAGAATGCGTCAGAGATGGAGGTGTTCTTTCGGTCTTTTTTCCTTCTTTTATGATCCATCACTTCAGGAAAATCAATTCGAGAGGCAGCAACTAGCAGGTACAATTTTGTATTCTGTTTGTCCATCACCGCCTATTGAACTAGATGGTTCTGTGTATGCTGCTGCCATGGTATGGAATCTCAGTATTGAAGAACTGCCGTTGTATTGGTGTAAGGCCTTTGGCAAAGATCAGGTTATAGACTTCCTAACTGAATTAGCAGCGAGCTGTGACTCTGATCTGCAGAGAAGAATTGAAACAATGTTGTATTGGTGTCGCGGTTATAAGATGAACAATACCTAACAATATGTTCAATCGTCCGCTATCGACGCTTCGCCGCGAAGCGGCTCGCACGGCTTAACATAGCTGATAATAATGCATACCAAACTAAAGTTTCTTCCTGAAAGCCACACTAATTTTGAATTAACAACAGAAACCGATTATTTAATATTGCTGTTGATGGTCGTGTGCGCATTGGTTGTGTCATATCTTGCTTATAAGTGGCTGACAAAAAGAAATAAGTGAGATTGATAGAACAAAAAATGCAACGCCCAACACGGCGCTCAAAATGCATCAGTGACGGGGTATGGCCTTACAACTTGCGTCCTACGCATATCGTTGGAAGTTGTCTTGTCCCGGTTGGATTCTCGCAGGGTTTGTTTACAGCCTGATGGCTTCAGGGAATGTTCACCTTCAGCTGCAAGGCAAACACCGACCTCTCGAAAAGTTTCGGCGTGGGGAAGGTTATGGTGATCAGGTTGAATCCCCAGGTGTGGTTTTCATAGCTCAACATGGGCACGGCCATCGGTTCGAATGAATCACCCTCATAACCGCTGACCAGTCCCATGGCCAGGCCGAACTTTATTTTTCCGATATCAGGTGTCCACTGGAGCGGTTGCCACAGGTCCAGGACGTAATCGGTGTTGCGGTTGTACGAGTTGTCGTAGAAGCCAAATCCAAGAGTATGGTTCTCGCTCACGGGATATTCGTATCCCAGCCCCGGGTTCACTTCGTTGAACACCGTATCGCCGCCGCCATGGCTGCTGGCATGCCACGAGGCGATCGTGGCGACGAGCGAATCAGCGCGCGCATAGTCTGCCTGGGCCAGCAGGCAGATGGAAAGTGCGAGTGAAAGGTACCTGAGCATTTGGCTGGCCCGTCCTTTTCTGCAATGTGCGCGGCATTTCTCTTCGCCATCTTAATGCAGCGCCGAGGGCCGCGGTAGCGGCCATTGCCCAGTTCCTGCGCCGCCGAAGGGGGTATGAGCCATGCCGCCCGGGTTGGGACGCCTGCCAGACTAGATCTTCCGGCCTAGGTCATTCGGCCTATATCGGCGTGCCTGTGTTGCTGCTAAATTTGCGCGTTGAACGTAGCTTGTCCAGTGCAAACAGTGAACTGATCAGGGGAGTGTGGAATGCTGGAACATCTGAACCGGGAGGTGTATGCCGCAGGTGAAGTCATCTTTCACGCAGGCGATACCGGCGATTCTGCCTACATCGTCGAAGACGGCAGCGTGGAGGTATGCGTCAATACGCCCGATGGCGAGCAGGTGGTGAAACAGATCGGCAAGGGCGAGCTGTTCGGCGAAATTGCGCTGATTGACCACAAGCCGCGCACGGCGACGGTGCGGGTGCGCGAGAAGGCGGTGCTGATTCCCATCCATCGCAAGCTGGTGGGCGAGCTGCTGGAAAAAACCGACCCCATCGTGCGCCACCTGCTCCTGCTGGTAATGGAGCGCTTTCGCGGCAATGGCACACCGGCGCGCAACCCGGCTTCTGCTACGGAGAGCGCGCTTGACCTGACGCAGCGCAACAAGCTGCGCGGAGAGGCCACGCAGAAGCTGGCCATGGCCCATGACATCACGCGTGCGCTGAACAAAGATGAATTTGCCCTGTACTACCAGCCGATCTGCGATCTGGGCAGCGGCAAGATCGCCGGCTTTGAGGCCCTGATCCGCTGGCACCATCCCGACAAGGGCACGATCTCGCCGCTGGATTTCCTCTGGCTGGCCGAACATACGGGGCAGATACGCGACATCGGCCTGTGGACACTGGAGCGCGCCTGCCGCGACTGGCCGACGTTGCGCCGCCAGACGGAGCACGCTGCACCTTTTGTCAGCGTCAACATGTCGGCCAGCCAGCTGACTGGCGAAGGCTTCGTGGAGGCGGTGAGCGGGATACTCAATCGCCACAGCATGCCGTCACGCGAACTGAAACTGGAGCTGACCGAGACGGTGATCATCAACAATCCGGAGCAGGCGCTGGGCCTCCTGGGGCGGCTCACCGAGCTGAACATCCGTCTGGCGCTGGACGATTACGGCACTGGTTATTCGGGGCTCGATTCGCTGCAGCGCTATCCCATCGCCACCATGAAGATCGACCGTGCCTTTATCAGCAATATGCAGTCTTCTGCGCACAGCCGCGAGATCGTGACCTCCTCGATTAATCTGGCCCATTCCCTGGGCATGGATGTCATCGCCGAGGGCATCGAAACCGGAGAGGCGCATGAGGCCCTGTTGGGACTCAACTGCAATTACGGACAGGGCTGGCATTTCGGGCGTCCGGCGGCGTTGCACTAGGGCTGTGGCGAGTTCCCGCGCTTTGGCGGGGACATCTCTTGGATTTTCACTGCTTCCTGCTTGCTGATCAGTTTCCTGGCGTACTCGCGGAAATCTGATCAATCATGTTTGTAGTGCATGGCGCTATGCATCTGGCATTTCTCTGCGCAAATTCAATCAAATGTCTGTTGACCTCTAGGGCCATTCGTTGAAATACTGCGCGCGGTTGCGCTCATTGCCGCCGAACCACACAAATCATAATTCCACCGCTTTTAGGGAGCTGTAACATGAATCTGCAATACAAGAACGAGAAGCCCTTGTTCATCATTCTGCTCGTCATTTCCACGCTGGTCTGGCTGGGGCTGCTGGTTGGCACCATGGGACTGGTGCTGGTGTACATTTTGGCATTCCTGCTGTTCTATGTGGTCGCCCAATCGGCTTTTATCTCTTATTTGAAGGGGACTGGTGTTGAAATCACGGCAGAACAGTTTCCGGACCTGCATGCAAAAATTGTTGCTTGTGCCGAGAAATTGAGCGTAGAGAAGGTGCCAGCAGCCTACCTGCTGCATATGGGCGGGGCTTTCAACGCGCTGGCTACTCGATTCCTGGGGCGAAATTTCATTGTGCTGTTTTCGGATATCGTGGATGCGCTGGAGGAACACCCGGACGCACTGAATTTTTACATCGGCCATGAGCTGGGGCATCTCAAGCAGAAACACCTGACCTGGGGGCCGGTACTGGCACCCGCCAGCTTCTTGCCGGTAGTCGGCACTGCCTACTCTCGTGCGAAGGAGTACTCTTGCGATCGCCATGGCCTGGCGGTGTGTCAGGATGCCGCCAGCGCGCAGATGGGACTGGCTGCACTGGCTGCTGGCAGCAAGCGCTGGCGCTCGATGAACCAGCATGCCTACGCTGACCAGACCCGGCACTCATCCGGCTTCTGGATGTCGTTGCACGAGCTGATCAGCGATTACCCGTGGTTGACCAAGCGCATTGCATCGGTGCGTGCACTTGGCCAGGGCGAGGAAGCCAAACATCCGGGCCGGCACTGGTTTGCCTGGTTCCTGTCGCTGTTCATTCCCCGCTTTGGGGTTGGCGGTGCTGGATCCGGCGTGGTGGTGATTGCCATTATCGGCATCCTTGCAGCGGTCGCGATACCGGCCTATCAGGACTATGTGTCCAAGGCACAGATTGCTTCGGCCGTGGCTGTCGGGCATAGCGCCACTCAGGCGGTGGAGAACTATGTCTACAAGACAGGCAAGATTCCGGGCAGCCTGGGCAAGGCCGGCTTCTCATTGCCGGAAAATGCGAAATCCGTAGCGGAGATTGAGATCAATCCGGAAAACGCCGTGGTGGTGGTGACGCTGGGTAACGGCGCCCTGGCAGGCAAGACCATAGGGTTCGTTCCTTCTCTCGACGGGCAGAAGCGTATCCATTGGCGTTGCACCGTTAAAGATATCAAAGCCACCTTGTTGCCCAAAGAGTGCCACTGATATCAGTCAGCGGTAACTGAATCAGGGAGGGGCTGGTCCCCTCCCTTTTTATTGGCCTGCATACTGCTGCCAGCCCCGCAGCCGCGCGTGCATGCGCTTGTAATGCGAGCCGCGCCAGTACACCCGATCGCACGCAGGGCAATGCTTGTATGGTTCGCCTGGCCTGCGCGCATCGGCAGGAACGCGCTGCAGCGTAGCCGCATCGGCATCCTGCAGCGGCGAGTTGTCTTCGATGCAGCGGGTGAAGGCGTGGCTCAGCCAATCCAGCCGGAAATGGCTGCCAAGGTGGCGGGCGAGCTCGTCCAGCGTGCCCTGCGGCAGGATGAGTGCCACATCTTGCGCCGCCTTGTGTTCGCGCACCAGCAGGTCCTGGGTAATGAAATAACGGCCCTCGGCCAGGCACTGGCGCAGCAGGTCGCGATCGGGGTCGCCGTTGTCGGCCAGTACGGTGTCGTAGCCGGCGGCACGCAGGTAGCGCGCCAGGTGGCCGAGCATTTCATCGCACAGGAAGCGGGGCATGGCATCCATATTCAGTTTCCACTGTTCCATTCGCCTCCAGGGTACTTCCGGTTACGTCGTCATCCCCGCGCAGGCGGGGATCCAGCGGGTTGATCTAACTGGGTTCCCGCCTTCGCGGGAACGACAGGCCAGATTCAATCAGAAGTGCCTTGGCGTGTAATCACTTCTGCTACTGCGATTTGAATGCCACCGTTACGCACAATCCGCGTTCGTTTTTCGCAGGTCCCATCCGAATTGCTGCATCATGTATTTCGGCAATCCGCTTGACGATGGAGAGCCCCAGGCCGCTGCCGCTGGCCTGTGTGCCCAGCGGACGGTAGAAGCGTTCCATGACTCTGTCGCGTTCTTCTGCCGGGATGCCGGGGCCGTCATCGCAGACCGACAGGCTGGCCGCGCCCGCTGTTGACGCGATGCCGACCTGCACCGACGTGCCAGCCGGGCTGTGCCGTATCGAATTGTCGATCAGGTTGCGCAGCAGCACGCGCAGGAGTTCCGGGTTGCCGCGCACCGTGGCCTCTTCATCTGTCAGCAATTCAAGCCGCACGTTCTTCTCCAGTGCTGCGGGGGCGAGCAGTGCAATGGTTTCGGCGGCAATGCTTCTGAGCTGGCACGGCACGATGCTGCTGCCGTCCAGCGCATCCATGCGCGCCAAGGTCAGCAACTGTTCGATCAGATGGGCGGCGCGGTCGCAGCCGAGTATGGCGTTGTCTAGCGCGTGGTTGCGTTCTTCCGCGCTGGTGGCTGCACGTGCCACCTGTGCCTGTGCCTTGATCGCCGCGACCGGCGTGCGCAATTCATGTGCGGCGTCTGCGGTAAAGCGCCGTTCCTTTTGCAGGGAGGCGGCAATGCGTGCGAACAGGCGGTTGAGGCGCCCGATCAGCGGCATCACTTCGCGCGGCGCGGCGGTGGCATCGAGTGCGGCCAGGTTGTCCGGTTCGCGTTGTTCGATCTGGCGCGCGAGGCTGGTGAGTGGCTGCAGGCCGCGCGCCACCGCCAGCCACAGCAGGATGGCCAGCAGCGGCAGGGAAATCAGCAGCGGCTGCAGCAGGTTGCGGGCAATGTGACGGGCCAGTTCATCGCGCACCTCGGTGCGCTCTGCAACATGAATCAGGAACTGCCCCGACTCGTCCCGGCTGCTGAATACGCGCCAGCGTTTGCCCTCGATGGTGGTGTCGCTGAAGCCGCTCTCCTGGTCGGCCAGGGGCTGCTGCGGGGCGTTGGCGGAATGCAGGCGCAAGCGATGTTCCTGGTCCCAGACCTGGAAGGCAACGCGGCGCGAGTATTTGTGCAAAAGCGGCGCATGTTCGGTTTCCAGCTCGTCCAGATCGTGCGATGCCTGCACGACAATCAGGGCGGCTGCCTGGGCCAGGTGGCCATCCAGCACCTCGTCGAATTCCTCGCTCGCATCGTGGTAGGTGAACGCGGCGGTGCCCAGCCAGACCACCGCGATGACGGCGAGCACCAGCGCCAGCAGCCGCTGCCTGAGCGAGGCGCGTTGCCACATGTCATGCCTCCTTGTCGCGCGGCAGCAGGTAGCCCACGCCGCGTATGGTTTCGACGACGCCGGGAAAAAGCTTGCGGCGCAGGTGGTGGATGTGCACCTCCACCGCATTGCTTTCGATCTCGCTGCCCCAGGCGTAGAGCTGTTCCTCAAGCTGGGCGCGCGACAGCACCTTGCCGGCATGCAGCATCAGGGCGTGCAGCACGGCGAATTCTTTTGACGACAGCTCGATCGGCTGGTTGTGGTAATGCACGCGGTGGGCGGCGGGGTCGAGCTGCACGCCGCCAACCTGCAGCAGCGGTTCGGTGTTGCCGCTGGCACGACGTATCAGCGCACGCAGGCGAGCGGCCAGCTCGCCCATGTCGAAGGGCTTGACCAGGTAGTCGTCGGCGCCGGAATCCAGCCCCTTGATGCGGTCTTCCACGGTATCGCGGGCGGTGAGGATCAGCACGGGAGTGGGCGCGCTGCGGCCGCGCAGGCGGCTGAGCAGATCGAGCCCGGAGAGGCGCGGCAGGCCCAGATCAAGCACCACAGCCGCGTAAGGCTCGGTGGTAAGCGCCTGTTCTGCCGTCACGCCGTCCTTCATCCAGTCGACCGCGTAGCCGGCCTGTTTCAGGCCGGCCTGCAGCGCATCGCCCAGCAGAGGATCGTCTTCGACTATCAGTACGCGCATCGTTTGCCCGTGTAGTGTTATTCAGTCGTCATGGTGATGATGTTCATGTGTCGTGTCCGCACCTTGTGTCACCACACCGGTTGCCGGATAACCGACCCAGAATGCCACCACCGCCGCAAGCATTATGACACCGAGCCAGCGATATGAGCGATGAATGCCTTCTTGGGGTTTGCCTGACTTGAAGCCGGTGATCATGGAGCGCACCAGGTTTTCGCGATGCAGCACGCTGCTCACTACGACTCCTGCGATGTGGATCAGCACCACGGCCAACATGCCATTGGCCAAAGCCTCATGCAGCTCTTCCACGGCATCGCCGCCGATATCCTGAAACAGCATGACGCCGGTCACGCCGGTGGAGATGCCGAGAGCCAGCAGCAGCCAGATGGCCAGGCTGCCCAGCGGGTTGTGGCCGAGATAGTGCGCAGGCTTGCGCTTGAGCAGCGACGCCGAATAGGCAACCATCTCGCCGGGCTTGAACAGGAACGAGCGGAACTGCGCATAGCGCGTGCCGATGAAGCCCCACAGCAGCCTGAAAGCGAGCAGGCACAGCAGGGTGTAGCCCAGCACCACGTGGATGTCGCGGTAGCGTTCCGATTCCGCAGTGACGAAGGCGCCGAGGAAGGACAGGGCCAGCAGCCAGTGGAATACTCGGGTCGGCAGGTCCCAAACCAATATACGTTGCATCATGATGGGCTCCTTGGATTAGCGGGGGATTTCGATGTCATGCTCGCTGAACCGGCCGCGCTCTGCCTGCGGGTGGCAGGCGCCGCAATTGGCCGGGCTTTTCACCGAGGCACGCTTCCATACGCTCGGCGAGATTTCGTGGGCGTCGTGCTTGCGTTTGAACCACGCGCTGTCGGTGATGCGCAGCGGCGCAGTCGGTGCGCTCCAGCGATTGGAGGCGTTGTTCAGCAGATACGCTGTGATCTCCTTGCTGTCCTGCGCATCCAGCGAAGCATCGGTGCCAAAGTGCTTGTCCAGGCCGCCCATGATCTTGCGCCATGATTCGGCAGGCAGCAGCCCCGGCGCATAGGCGATGTGGCAGGAGCCGCATTCCTGCAGGAATTTGGCGTTGCTCTGCGCAGGCTGCAGCGGCTTGCCGCGGTTTTCGCCGCCGTATTTTCCGCTGCGTCCTTCGTGGCGATCATCATCGTCTGCATGGGCGGCAGGCATCGCCATGCTCGTCGCCAGCAGGGCAGCGGAGATCATTCCGGCAAACTTCTTGGTGTGGCTGGACATCATGGACCTCCTTATTTCTTGACGGTTAACAGGTAGGCAAGCACATCGCCCTTTTCCTGTGCAGTGCAGGCACGGTTCAGCACGTCATTGCAGTTGCGCTTGAACCACTTCTCCACTTTTTTCGGGTTGGTGAAGCGTTCGGCATTGGCGGAAGGCGCCAGCGCCTCTATGGCCTTGCCGGTTTTTGCATGCTTGCCCGTCGCTGCCGGGTTCTCGGTATGGCAGGAAGAGCAGCTCCAGTCGCTGCCGTGTTTGCTGTTGAACAGGCGCTCGCCGCGTGCGGCCGAGAAGGCCAGGAAGCCGGGAGCGCTGGCTGCTTCCTGCCGGATGGAGGCCAGTATTTCATTGGGCGTTTCGGCGTGAGCCGATGGCGCCAGTCCGGCCAGCGCTACAAGCAGCGCGGCTGCCGTGTTACGGAATTTTTCAGACATCTTGATCTCCTGTTCCGGGTTGCGATGGCGGCAGGATAGGAGGCCAAGCTTAAGACTTGCTTAAGGAAGCTTTGATTGTTGAGATTTCTGTCAATCATGACAGCACCCTCTCCCCCGCCCCTCTTCCACGGGTGGGAGAGGGGGTGCTGATTTCCCCTCTCCCGCAAGCGGGAGAGGGTGGCCGCAGGCCGGGAGAGGGTATGCGCTAGGATTGAAAGAGCGGCACCAATTATGGAATCTCCAATAAGTGACTGTGCAGGCGAATGGCTGCTTCCCGCGCGGCGGCTTGACCAGAGCTTCCTGAAGGAAAAACCGATTCGAGACAACGCTATGGCGGGGACGGGTCTCTTCCCTGAGCCGGCAAACATGCACGCAATGTGCCTGAAATGTTTTAAAAACCATGTACTTCGTACTGACATTATGGTGTTGCATGAAGCCCACCTTACTGCGTAATATACGGCGCTTCCGTGCCCGTTGCGGCGGGCACGGCTGTTCGATCAATAAAAACCAACACTGAATATAGGAGTGCATATTATGCAAAACCCGTTGGACTCTCTGTGGGGCACGGTCATTTCTGGCCTGGTACTGACCCTGGTACTGTTCGTCATCGTCAAAAAATTCATGGTAGGGGCATAAGATGGAATACATCCCAGGTTTGGTACGTTGGTTGCACCTGATGGCCGGTGTAATGTGGATCGGCATCCTGTATTACTTCAACTTCGTTCAGGTTGCCGCGCTGAAAGCCGCAACTGCTGACGGCAATGCTGCCGGCATCACCAAGCACGTGGCTCCGCGCGCGCTGCTGTTCTTCCGCTGGTCTGCCGTGGTGACCTGGCTGGCTGGTGCAGCACTGCTGGGCGGCGACTTCATGTCTGCCTTCACCTTCAAGCAAGGCTTTGTCGGCATCGGCATGGGCGCATGGCTGGGCACCATCATGCTGTTCAACGTATGGGTTCTGATCTGGCCTAACCAGAAGAAGATCCTCGGCATCGTCAGCGCAACTGATGAAGAGAAGAACAAGGCACGCCGTGTTGCGTTCCTGGCTTCCCGTGTCAATACCATGCTGTCCGTTCCAATGCTGTTCTTCATGGCAACCGGTGGTTACCACTACCACGCAGCCATGCAGCTCTAAGCCAGTCAACGGCTGATAGCTGTGAGGTGTAAACGGCGGCGCAAGCCGCCGTTTGTTTTGGTGCAGACAAAAAAATCCCGGGTAATGATGCCCGGGATTTCTTTTATTCGCAGCGACTAGGATGTCGACTTTTTTTTGTGGACGTCTCTTGTCTGCCCATTTGAGACGTTACAGCGTACTGAAATCAGAGAAACCAGCGAAGCCAAGTGCTGAGTTATATCACGCTTGGTCTAACTCCCAACATTGTTTGCATCAGAATTTCTTGTCGCCTGTTTTTGTGTCATATCACTATGCAAGATTTGTAGCAATGCATGCATAGGTGGTGATATATCGCCGGCAATCTCCCACCCGTGGATCATTCCCAAAACCATGCCATCAGTAAATTCACTTAGGGGAGAAACGCTGTCCATATACTCAAACAGTCTTTTTGCAAGTCGCTTTTCTTTCCGATAAATAAAAAGCTGCGTTAGGGTATAAATAATTCTTGTTTTTAGATTGAAATCGAAATACGCAGCAGCATCTAGTTTTTTCATGGCGCTAACCTTAGTGTCTATCATTGCTTATCGCCTCCACGAAGCGTTATTGGATCAGTGCTCATGTCAATCACAACTTGAGTTCGGCCAGACTCAATCATAAGTTGATTGAGTTTTTCGTTAATGTACGTCTTAGGGTCAAGATAGAGTTTTCTTTGCCCTTCTTCATCTAATAATTCGCTAACTATAGTTTGCAGAACTGATGTCCACTGAAATCGCGTTACACTCTCTGGAGGCGTAACGTGACCACAACATTCACACATATTTATTGCCCTTGCCTGAGTTACAGGCTGCATGATGGGATCACCGCATCTTTCACACGCACGGATTTCTAACATAGCCATATCATATCTTCCGTCAAACTTAGGTGACTGCTACTGACCGCTACTGGGACAAATCCGCCCCCATCCCGATGCCACTTCAATTTTCAACATGACCATCTGGATCACTGCGCCCCCGGGTTGTTCTCCCGCAAACTGCGGATGCGCTCCGCCGTATCGGGGTGGGTGGCGAAGTATTTGTCTACGCTGGCTGCTTGTTGCTGCGGATGCGCTTTGCGATGCGTCTGTTCCAGCTTCTCCAGCATGTCCGCCAGCCGCGTTGGGGGAATGCCCTTGCTGCGCAGCATGTCGGCCGCAAAGCGGTCGGCGCGGCGCTCGAAGTTGCGCGAGTAGCTGGTCTGCAGCAGCAGGGTGGGCGCGGCGGCGAGCAGGCTGCTGATGTCACCCACATACCAGGTCATCGCCAGTGCCACCACCGAGCCCTGCAACAGCTGGCGCAGGGGGTGGCGCTCGCTGACGTGGCCGAGCTCGTGCGCCAGCACGCCGAGAATTTCCTCGTCGTTGTCGGCCAGTTGCACCAGCGCGTCGGTCACCACTACCGTGCCGCCCGGCAGGGCGAACGCGTTGGCGCCGATGGCCGGGCTGTTGCGGAATTGCAGGGGGTAGTCGGGCAGGTCGCGCCCGGCACGCAGGGTGTCGAAACGCTGTTGCAGCTCGCGCTGGCGTTCCGGCGACAGTTTGCTCGGTTGCAGCATGCCTTGGTCAAAGGTGCTCAACACGTGCTGGTCGATAATGTGTGCCGTGCTGTAAGGGATGCGGTCGGCGGCCACCTCTGCCGCCCACGGCAGGCCCCAGATGAAGCCGGCGACCACGCAGGCAATGCTGAGCAGCAGGGCGCCCACTGCGTAGTGCCAGTAGCCTTCCAGACGTGACACCAGCGAGCGGGGGCGTACCCCTGCCCCCTGCAGCAGCGCTTCAAATGCGGCATGATCGCTTACCGCGCAGTGGCCGCCATCGGCAAGGTGGAGCTGGCGCGGTGCGCTGCCCAGCTTTTCCGAGACGCGCACGCTGCTGAAAGGAATTTCAAGTTCGAGCTCTGCGCCCTTGAGCATCAACCAGCCGCCCTCGATGCTGAGTGAGACCGGCACACGCCGCGCACTGCGGCCGTCGTAGTAGTCGGCTGGTATGGATGCCATGTCGATCAGAACGAAAAGTCCACATCGAACATTTCGGCGGTCTCGGTGCCGGTGGCGGTTTCCTGCTGCTGTTCACCAGCGATGAACGATTCCATGTCTCCCTCTGCGAGCAGGCTCATGTGCTCGATGCGATAGCGTGCCAGGCGCACGTCCGCAAAGGGCTTGAACAGGCCGAAGGTGAGAATGATGCCGATGAAGTTGGTGACGATGATCCACAGCAGGCCACGTGCCGACAGCGTGCTGGAAAAGCGGTGAGCCCCGAGCGTGGTGCCGTTCCATACCAGGTTCTGCAGGCGCGACATGAAGTAGGGCACCACCAGCAGGCCCACGAAGATGAAGGCCGCATAGAAGGCCAGAATGAACGTGAAGAACGCCATGCCGTGTTGCGCCTTGGGCTGGAGTGCGGCGAAGTCCTTGAACACGGTGTAGCCGGCATAGCCCAGGGTTCCGCCCACCAATAGCAGGAGCAGCAAGCCGAGGATGTACACCTTGTAGAAGGCGCCGGCACTGGCGTCGAAGCCGAAATTGGTCTGGCCAAAGCGGCTGTTGCCGTGCTGGAAGGCCTTGGTGCGTTGATGCGCAAACGGCGCAAGGAGGAATACAGTCACGGCGCTCAGGATAGGCAGCAGCAGGAAGTTGACGTAGCCACCTGCGGTTGAGCCATCAAAACCAAAACGCAGTCCGCGATAGCTGGTGTTGTACAGGCGGAAGCGCAGTGACTTGACCAGCAGCCACGGCATCACCAGTGCAATCACCAAGCCGATGCCCAGCCCAACCATGGGCATGGTCTTGATGGTCACGTTGTAGGTGAGCAGCATGCCAACCGCGATGATGCGCCCCTTGAGGATCGCCTTGGGGTCGGCGTGATAATCAAAGCTGGAATCGTTGAGTATGGTGTTGCGGTGAAAATATTGCAGGCGCCTGACCTTGGCCCAGGCGGAATAGATGCCGAGCGTGATGATGGTGAGAAAGAGGTTGACGATCCAGATGCGGAAATACTCGCTGCCGCTGCCGGTGAAGCTGAGACGCTGTTCCTGCTGTTCCATGTTGGCTCCCTGTTTTGATTTCTAATGTCGTGATTGCTGCAGGGGCATTATTGCCGATTTCGCTGCGTGTGTGGGCAAATCGGGCGCGCCCGGAAATATGTGCATCGCATACTGGGCGCGGGGCTCAGCTGCTACACTAGGCCACCTGACCGCACTGGAGTTCGACACATGAAATGGTATCTGTTGCTGATGAGCCGCCTGCAGCAGGCGCTGGCAGCATTCTGGGAAACGCTGGCCAGACGCTGGCGCAAGAATTTCTATCTCTACCTGGCCGTGCTGTTCACCGTGTTTGCGCTGGCCGATACGGCCTTCCTGCATTTCACCGCGAATATGCGCCAGGTGGCGCTGGATGCCATGCTGCGCCACCGCATCATCGTGCCCAAGCCCGATCCGGACATCGTCATCGTTGACGTCAACGAGGCCAGCCTGGCTGCGATGGGCAAGGAATACGGGCGCTGGCCGTGGCCGCGCCAGGTGCTGGGCGAATTCCTGCAGCAGATCGAGAAGCAGCAGCCGAAGGCGGTGGTGTTCGACATCCTGTTCAGCGATGCCGATGTGTACAACCCGGACAGCGACGCCTATTTCGATGCGGCGATCGCGGCGACCAGCAACACCTACTTCCCCATGCTGCGCCTGGACCCGGACAGCGACAAGCTGAGCCAGATCAAGCCTGCCATGCTGCCCGGAGTGAAGCCGCTGGGTGATGAGGCGCAGCAGGACGCGACCGTGGCGGTGGTGCTGCCGCATTTCGCCGCCGCGCTGAACGGCGGCCGCCTCGGCCTGCACAACATCTATCCGGATGTGGATGGCGTGGCGCGCTACTACCTCGTGTACCGCGACGATTACGGCTGGAAGCTGCCGTCACTGCCGGCGCGGCTGGGGATGGACATGGGCTGGCCGGAACCGGTGGCGCAGCAGGTGATGCTGAACTGGCGCGGCGCGCCGTTCTCCTATCACTACGTGAGCTTCAGCGATGTGTTTGCCGACATGGCCAAGCAGGTGAAGACGCGCCCGCAGGACGAGTTCAAAAACAAGATTGTGATCATCGGCTCCACCGCGCCCAGCCTGTTCGACAGCAAGCCCACGCCGCTGAGCAAGGTGCACCCCGGTGTGGAAATCCTCGCCACTGCGATGGACAATCTCAAGCACGGCGACTACCTGCGCCTGCCGGAGGCGCGCGTGCCTTACCTGCTGCTGACGCTTGTTATCGTGTGGCTGACGGCCTGGGGCTTTTACCGCAACGTGGGGCGCGCCAAGATGGACCGCCTGTTCGGCCTGTCGCAATTCATCCTGATCGGTATCTCCTACGCCAGCATCAACTTCACCGATACCTACATCAACCTCACGGGACCGGTGACGGTGGCGCTGGCTTATTTTTCCATCGCGCGCATCTATGCCGCGGCCACCGGCAAGGCGCTGGAGCTGAACATGGTGCGTGCCTCGCTGCAGCGCAGCGGCGAACTGGCGGCGACGCTGCTGCTGATCCGCCTCGATGGCCGGCGCAACATCGTGCCGGATGCCGCGCTGGAGAAGATGCGCCATGCCATGGAACGCTGCGGCAACGAGACCAAGAGCGTGGAGGTACTGAAGGGCGGGCAGAAGGGCGTGTGGGACCTGTTCGAGAAGACCTTTGCCATCTCCTGGGTGGCGGCGGCCGGGGATGCGGCGGCGCAACAGCGCATCGAGGCTGACGTGGAGGTGGTGCTGGCTACGTTGCAGCAGCAGTTGCGCAAACTGGTGGCGCATCCGGATAATGCTGCGGAGTGGTTTGTGCACAACGGGCACATCGCCGGCGGCAGCCACGCCCCGGCCAGCTGGCGCGCGATGTTTGCCGAAACCCTGCTGCACTGGGAAGAACAACGAGGAAAGAAATCATGAGAACTGTATTGTTGGGAATGTTGCTGCTGGCCGCGCAGGCGGTTTGGGCAGCGGAAACCGGCACCGCGCTGAAGGCGGAAACGCTGCGTGCCAAGCCCTTTGCGGATGCCAAGGCGGTGGCCAGTCTGGCTGCCGGCGCCAAGGTCAGCATCCTGAAGAAGGATGGCGGCTGGCTGCAGGTGAAGAGCGGCAAGAGCACCGGCTGGGTGCGCATGCTGAGCATCCGCAAGGGCGAGGCGCGCAAGGCGGGCAGCGATACGGCAGGTTTGCTGAACCTGGCGTCGGGGCGCGCCGGCACCGGCAAGGTGGTGGCCACTACCGGTGTGCGCGGCCTCAACGAGGAAGAGCTGAAGGCGGCCAAGTTTGACGAGAAGGAAGTGGAGAAAGCCGAGTCTTATGCGACTTCGGGCGCCGATGCGCAACGCTTTGCCAGCCAGGGCAAGCTGAAGACGCGGCAGTTCGATTACCTGCCGCAACCATGAGGAGCCATCACATGAACACAATCAAGAGAGCGGGTTGGCTGCTGCTGGGCAGCATGCTGTGGAACGCAGCTTACGCACTGGATCTGGGGCAGGATCTGCGCAAGGCGCTGCAGGAACAGGTGCAGAAGAAGGCGGAGGAACGCCCGGGCGCTGCGGCCAATGTGCTGTCCGGCCTGGTCGGCGTGTCCCAGGAGAACGAGATTGCCATCGGCCGCCAGATCGCCGGCAATCTGCTAGGCGCGTCGCCGCTGGTGAAGGACGCCAAACTGCAGAAATACGTCAACAACGTGGGGCGCTGGGTGGCGGCACAGAGCGAGCGGCCCGAACTGCCCTGGCATTTCGGGGTGATCGAGAGCAATGACATCAACGCCTTTGCCGCGCCCGGCGGCTACATCTTCGTAACGCGCGGACTGTACGCACAGCTGCAGAACGAGGCCGAGCTGGCGGGCGTGCTGGCGCATGAAATCGGCCATGTGATCCGCCAGCATCACCTGAAGATCCTGCAGCAGAGCAGCCTGATGGAGCTGGGCAGCCAGGCGCTGGCCAAGGGCGTGGGTGACAATGAAAAGGCGCAGAAGCTGATCGGCAGCGGTGCCGAAGTGGCGGCGCGTTCGCTGGACAAGAAGGCCGAATTCGAGGCAGATCGCATTGCCGTGGTGCTGGCAACCAGGGCGGGCTATGACGCGTTTGCCTTTCCGGAGGTATTGCAGCAGATCGGCCACGTCTCCAAGGACGATGACAGGGTGTCATTGCTGTTCAAGACCCATCCCCATCCGGACGAGCGCCTGGAGAAGCTGTCCGATGCCATGGGTGGCCGCTTTGATCAAATAAAGGGACAGTCTTTGCAGAAACGTTTCTACGTGCTTCCGAAACGTTAAGTTTGCGTTAAGAAAAACAAATACCCACAGCTTGCGTGGGTGTACTCAGCATTTCCGTCGCCAACTCCATGGACAAGAAAAAAACGGCTGATTAGACTGCACCCGCTTCGACAGGCAAGTGCTGTGCAGTCAATAAATCTAATCAACTGAAAAAGTGACAAGGGAGTGCACCCAATGACAAGCAGACGTGATTTTCTAAAAGGGGCAGCAGGCGGTTTGGCGGTGGCAGGCGGGGCGCTTCTGGTCCCAAGGTGGGCAATGGCGGAAGATCGCTTTGCAATACCTGCCCCCTCACTGGCTTCGGGCAACATCGAAGCCTCTACCCTGGAATCACTGCCTGGCAAGAAGCCGCTGATCAAGCGCACATTCCGCGCGCCCAACTACGAAACACCGACTGAATATTTCAACGAAGTGTTCACGCCGAACGACGCATTCTTCGTGCGTTGGCATCTGAGCTACATTCCTGAAGACATTACCGCCGAAAACTGGCGCCTGAAGATTGGTGGCGATTCGGTGAATGCACCGTTCGAGGTCACCCTAGACAACCTCAAGAAGGATTACGAGCACGTCGAGATCGCCGCCGTGTGCCAGTGCTCCGGCAACCGTCGGGGCCTGTCGCAGCCGCATGTGGCCGGTGTGGAGTGGGGCTACGGCGCGATGGGCAATGCGCGCTGGAAAGGCGTGCGCCTGAAGGACGTGCTGAACAAGGCCGGGGTCAAGAAGGAAGCGCTGGAAGTGATCCTCAACGGCGCGGATGCCGGTGTGGTGGAGAAGACGCCCGATTTCATCAAGAGCCTGCCGATGTGGAAGGCGCTGGACGAAAACACCATCCTCGCCTTCGAGATGAACGGCGAGCCGCTGCCGCACCTGAACGGCTTCCCGGTGCGCCTGGTGGTGCCGGGCTGGACCGCCACCTATTGGGTGAAGAAGATCATCGACATCAACGTGTCGTCCAAGCCGGCAGACGGCTTCTGGATGCGCAAGGCCTATCGCATACCGATGAACAAGTTTCCCGAGATGGCGCGCTTCACTTCGCAGGAAGTGGCCGGCGAGGGCAACACGCCGATCACCGAGATGGTGGTGAATTCGCTGATCACCAACGTCAAGGATGGCCAGCGCTTCAAGCTGGGCGAAACCGTGGAGGTGAAGGGCGTAGCCTGGGACAGCGGCAAGGGCATCAACCTGGTCGAGGTGTCCACCGACGGCGGCAATACCTGGAATGCGGCCGATCTCGGCAAGGACTATGGCAACTTCTCGTTCCGCCAGTGGAGCTTCCGCTTCAAGCCGAAATCTCGCGGCAAGTACGCCGTGCTGGCCAAGGCCAGCAACCGCGCCGGCAGCACGCAGGTATTCGAGCTGATCTGGAATCCGGCTGGTTACCACAACAATGTGGTACAGAAGATCGATGTGCATGTAGCCTAGGAGATGACCATGCAAAAAATTCTGTTTGTCGCACTTTCCGTGTTGTCGCTTTCCGCCTGGGCGGACGAGAGCAAGATTCACCTGAAAGACGGGCCGGGCAAGGATATCGTGGCAACGAAGTGCGCCATCTGCCATAGCACCGACATGATCCAGATCAACTCACCCTTCCTCGATCACAAGGGATGGGAGGCGCTGGTCGCCAAGATGGTGAACGTGATGGGCGCGCCGATCACCCCGGAGGAAACCCCGGTGGTGGTGGACTATCTGACCAAGAACTACGGCAAGTAATCCCGTCGCCAGGTGAAAGAGAACCCGATGCGTGCAAGCGCATCGGGTTTTTTATTGTCATACCCGCGAAGGCGGGTATCCAGTTGTTTGATCAGACTGGGTTCCCGCTTTCGCGGGAACGACAATCAATACTTGCGCAGTGTCTTGTTGAAATTGGCTATTGCCCGACTGGAGCCAGCCGCAAGCCATCCACCCGATCACCGGGCCGGATGCCATGGCGGGCAAACCAGCCCCGGTTCATCTCCAGTGCATACAAGGCATCGTCCCGGGCGATATGTATGTCGGTGGAGTCTGGCTGCATCTCCTCGATGTTGATGATGTGGCCATCCGCAGCAATGAATGCGATAGACAAGGGCAGCGGCGTGTCCTTCATCCAGAAGAGGAGCCGGCCCGCATCGGGAAATACGAACAGCATGCCGCAGTCCTCGCACAAGGCGCTGCGCTGCATCAGCCCGCGTTCGCGTGCGGCGCGGGTGTAGGCGACTTCGGCCTGGATAGTCGTCGTCGGCCTGCCGATACTCAGGGTGATTGTTTCCGCATGGGCAGCTGAAATGAGCGCCATGCCGCAGATCAGCGTGACGACTTTGCCAGCATGCCATGAGCACCGCATCAAAGCTCCTATATGGAATTTGGCCAGGCAAGGCACGGAACGCTGCACCGAAGGCATGGGAAACAGCTTGCCTGGATTGGGATATCTGTCCATCAGCTTACTTGAATTCGTACCATTTTTGTATGGTGAAGCGTGAGAGCTTGCTTTCAACCGACCAGAAATCTTCCGGCAGCCCGGCCTGCTTTTTCAGTTCCGAGAGAAAATCTTGCGCGTGCGGAAAATCTGCCCACGCATGAGGCAGGAAAGTGGCACGGTGAGAGGCATACTCAAAAATTACTCCATCCACTCCAGGCGTGAGTTGGGCCAAGGCATCCTGTTCATTGCTGAAGTGGACAGGCTCCGCCGGGCTGAGCAGGGCGACATCAATGATCACATGGGCGAATTCATTTTTTGTTAGCGGCGCAAAACGCGGGTCCTGAAATGCGGCGGCGACGGCATTGAGGCGTACGTCGTCTATGAGTGGTCGATTCGCCTCCAGACTGCCTATGCAGCCATGCATCTGGCCATACAGGGTCAGCGTAACGAATGTTGCGCCTGGCTCTTCCAGCCAGGCGCTGCGGGGCAGATCGTGAGAGGTAAAACCGAGCTCTTTGGCTATGGCTGCACGAGCCAGCTGCAGTAACACTTGGCCCTTGTGTATGTCGGTCATGATCTTTCTCCTCAGTGAAAGTGAATGCAGCGTCCCAACACTTTCCTTTAAGACCCCGGCGGTGTTTGCATAGTTTCGCAGATTTGGATGTGTGGCATGCTTGGCGTTTGCGGGCGGCCCGAAGAACGCCATCTTCCCCGGCGGGCGCGGGTGTCGTTTGGGGCAATTCAGCCCGATGGGCTACAATCACGCACTGTCTTTTGCCGGGGCTGCCCTGACCATGAATCCTGTCCTCGTTTTTGACATTGAAACCATTCCCGATATAGCCGGCTTGCGCTTGCTGCATGGGCTGGATGCGCGCGTGAGCGATGCCGATGTGGCGGAGATGGCGTTCCAGATGCGCCGGCAGAAGACGGGCGGCGATTTCATCCAGCATCATCTGCAGAAGGTGGTGGCGATTTCCTGCGTGCTGCGCGAAGGCGACAGTTTCCGCGTGTGGTCGCTGGGCAGCCTGGAGGACGATGAGGGCAAGCTGATCCAGCGTTTCTTCGACGGCATCGACAAATACACGCCGCAGATTGTGTCGTGGAACGGTTCCGGTTTCGACCTGCCGGTGCTGCACTATCGCGGACTGATCCATGGCGTGCAATGCCCGCGCTACTGGGACCAGGGCGAGGACGACAAGGATTTCAAGTGGAACAATTACATCAGCCGCTACCATGCGCGCCATCTCGACCTGATGGACCTGCTGGCGCTGTATGGCGGGCGCAGCAACGCGCCGCTGGATGAGCTGGCCAAGCTGATCGGCTTCCCCGGCAAGCTGGGCATGGATGGCAGCCAGGTGTGGACGGCCTACCAGCAGGGCAAGCTCGCCGAGATCCGCAATTATTGCGAGACCGATGTGGTGAACACGTATCTGGTGTACGCGCGTTTCCAGTTGATGCGCGGCCAGTTCACGCGCGAGCGTTACGAGCGTGAGCTGGAGCTGGTGAAGAGCACGCTGGCGAAATCGAGTGAACCGCACTGGCAGGAATATCTGGCCGCCTGGCCGACTGGAGCGTAAGCGTGAAGTGGTTCGGGCTGGTGGTGACGTTGCTGCTGCTGACGGTTGCTTACCGTGGCTGGGCCGCTTCGTCGCGGAGGCGCTTTCTGGCGGCGTTTCGCCTGCCCGGCTCGGTGCTGCAGCGCATGCAGCAGAAACACCCGGAGTTGACTGAATCGCAGCAGCGCCTGGTGCAGCAGGGCTTGCAGCAATATTTCCGCGTGTGTGTGGCGGCCAGGGGGCGCTTTGTCTCGATGCCGTCGCAGGTGGTGGATGATCTGTGGCACGAGTTCATCCTGTTCACCCGGCTGTATCAGAATTTCTGCCAGCGTGCGTTCGGCCGCTATCTGCACCACACGCCGGTGGAGGTGATGCCGACGCCGACCACGGCCAGCGACGGCATCCGTCGCGCCTGGCGCCTGGCCTGCCGCGAAGAAGGCATCAACCCGGCCAGGCCGGAGCGCCTGCCGCTGCTGTTTGCGCTGGATGCGCAGCTGGGCATTGCCGGCGGTTTTGTGTATGCGCTGAACTGCAAGGCTACGGCGGTGTCCAGCAGCGGCAGCTTCTGTGCCTCGGACATCGGCTGCGGCGGCAGTCGCGGTGGCAGCAGCGACAGCAGTGGCGATGCGGGTGGAGACGGTGGGGATGGCGGCAGCAGTTGTGGTGGTGGCTGTGGCGGCGGTGGGGATTGATTGCGTAGGTCGGGTTAGCCGGCACGGCGTAACCCGACAAGTAATGAGGTCGGTGCGCTGCATTTGTCGGGTTACGCTGCGCTAACCCGACCTACGCAGAGTTGTGTTGTCTGGCCGTTCGCGCGGTGTCCTTAATTTGAATAATTCGGAAGTATGGAGAGCAGGATGGTAGTGGTTGAATCGCTCGACCAGGATGGTCGCGGCATTGCACATGTCGAAGGCAAGGTGATCTTTATCGAGGGCGCGCTGACCGGCGAACGGGTGAGTTATAACGCGTATCGCAAGAAGCCCAGTTTCGAGATGGCGAAGGTCGAGCAGATCTACAAGTCCTCCTTCATGCGGGTGGAGCCCAAGTGCAAGCACTTCAGCGTATGCGGCGGCTGTTCCATGCAGCATCTGGAGGCACGGGCGCAGGTGGCGGTGAAGCAGCGCATCCTGGAGGACAACCTGGAGCGCATCGGCAAGGTGAAGGCGGAGCGCATCCTGCCGCCGATCTACGGCGCGACCTGGGGTTATCGCCAGCGTGCGCGGCTGTCGGTGCGCCATGTGCTGAAGAAAGAGAAGACGCTGATCGGCTTTCACGAGAAGAACAGCCGTTACGTGGCCGACATGGAGTCGTGCGAAATCCTGCCGCCGAAGATTTCCGCGCTGTTGCCGGCACTGGCGCAGACGGTGGGTAAGTTGAGCATCCGCGACCAGTTGCCGCAGGTGGAGCTGGCGTCCGGCGAGCACGTGGATGTGCTGGTGCTGCGCATCCTCAAGCCGCTCTCCAGTGAAGATGAAGCGCTGTTGCGCGAGTTTGCTGACACCTATCAGGTGCAGTTCTGGCTGCAGACCAAGGGGCCGGATACAGCGGCGCCGTTCTATCCGCTGGACGCGCCTTCGCTGAGCTACAGCCTGCCCGAGTTCAACATCACCATGCCGTATGCGCCCACCGACTTCACCCAGGTGAATAGCACGCTGAACCGCCTGATGGTGGGCCGTGCATTGCGCCTGCTCGACCCGCAGCCGGGCGAGCGCATCGCCGATTTCTTTTGCGGCCTGGGCAACTTCACCCTGCCGATTGCGCGCAGCGGCGCGCAGGTGCTGGGCGTTGAGGGCAGTGCGACCCTGGTGCGGCGTGCGGCACAGAATGCCGAATACAACGGGCTCTCGGCCAATACTTCATTCAGCGCAATGAACCTGTTCGAGATGACAGAAGAGGCGCTGGCCAAGCTGGGCCGCTTCGACAAGTGGCTGGTCGACCCGCCGCGCGACGGTGGCATGGAGCTGGTGAAGTCGCTCGGTGCCGATGCACCGAAGCGCATCGTGTATGTGTCGTGCAACCCGGCCACGCTGGCGCGCGACGCGGCGGTGCTGTGCCATGTGCAGGGCTACACGCTGAAGGCGGCGGGGGTGATGAACATGTTCCCGCATACTTCGCACGTGGAATCCATCGCGCTGTTCGAGCGCGAATAACATGGCGGAGCTGCGCACCGAGGCGCTGCGCTGGCTGGCGGTGTGCGAGCCGGCCGACAAGGTGGCCGGGGTGCTGGCGCTGGCGGAGTCGTGGCAGCGCGGCGAGCTGACGTTGGATCACTCGGCTGCGCTGACTGCAACGCAAACCATCCCCGGTTACCCTGAGCGTCCCGAGCTGGTGCCGCCCAGTGCAGTGCCACAGCGCGGCGTGGCCACCGTGGCAGGGCGCGCGGCGACGATCCATGCGCTGGCGCACATTGAATTTGTCGCCATCAATCTAGCGCTGGATGCGGTGTGGCGTTTTGCCCATCTGCCGCTTGACTACTATGCCGATTGGCTGCGCGTGGCGTCAGAGGAGGCTCATCATTACTCGATGTTGGCCGGGCATCTGCAGACACTGGGCTACGCCTACGGCGACTTCAAGGCGCACAACGGCCTGTGGGAGATGGCGGCGCGCACCGAGGGCGACGTGCTGCTGCGCATGGCGCTGTTGCCGCGCACGCTGGAAGCGCGCGGTCTGGACGTGACCCCGCCGATGCGCGCAAAACTGGCACAGGCCGGCGACCTGCCGGCCGCAGAAATCCTTGACGTCATCCTCGCCGACGAGATCGGTCATGTGCTGATCGGCAACCGCTGGTTCAACTGGCTGTGCGCACAGCGCGGCCTGGAGCCGGAATCCACCTACGTCGAGCTGGCTACCCGGCTGGGCGCCTTGCCGTTGCGCGGCCAGATCAACCGTGAGGCGCGGCTGGCGGCAGGCTTCAGCGAGCGTGAGCTGGCGGCGTTGAGCCGGGCACCGGGCAAATAAACCTGAAAAGGCAATGCAAGCCGCCGAGAGCGGGGGCTTGCAGGAGCGGCCGCTGGCCGCGAATGATGTCCGCAGGTTGCGGCCAGCGGCCTCTCCTGTAGTGTAAAAATAAAAAAGGCGGCCGGAGCCGCCTTTTTTCTTGGATGCGCAGTGCTTAATCGCGATCGCCGGCAAAGGCCATCAGCAGGTTGAGCAGATGCACGAAGATGTTGTAGATGTCCAGATACAACGACACGGTGGCCATCACATAGTTGGTTTCGCCGCCATGCACGATCTGGCTGATGTCATACAGGATGTAGGCCGAGAAGAGCAGTACGGCGATGGCCGAGATGGTCAGCGACAGGGCCGGAATGGCGAAGAAGATGTTGGCCAGCGAGGCAATCACCAGCAGGATCAGGCCGATGAACAGGAACTTGCCCATGAAGCTGAAATCCTTCTTGGTCACGGTGGCCAGGGTAGCCAGGCTGAAGAAGATCAGGCCGGTGCCGCCGGCAGCCATGCCGATCAGCTGTGCGCCGTTGCGCAGGTGCAGGGCATGTTGCAGGATGGGGCCGAGGAACCAGCCTGCGACAAAAGTGAAGCCGAGCAGCATGGCGATACCCCAGACGCTGTTGCGCAGCACGGTCACGCCATACAGCATGCCCATCATCGCGGCGATCATCAGCAGGGGAGCCAGGATGGGATGGCCGGCCATGAAAGAAAAATCGGTAGACAGGCCGACAAAGGCGCCGATCACGGTGGGGATCATGGTCAGGCCAAGCATCCAGTAGGTATTGCGCAGAACCTTGTTCTGTTCCTGGGCAACTGAGCCCGTTTGAGCGATTGTTTGGTATTCCATGCTTTTCTCCAGAATCTTGACGATTGTTTAACAACTCCCGTAAGAGTATCCAAGCAGGGAAGAAGTTGCAATGCCTGCTGCGGATCGTTCGCATAGAACATCCTTAAACAGGGAGGGGATTTCGGGTATGATAGCGCCCGCTTGACGGGCAGCCTGGCGGTGACGGGAACGTTTGCCGAGCTTGCCGGTCGTATGCCGGTTGCCAATCGGCGAAATCAAAAATCTGGAAGCTTGGGTGAGTGGTTTAAACCAGCAGTCTTGAAAACTGCCGAGGATGTGAGTCCTCCGTGAGTTCGAATCTCACAGCTTCCGCCAGCTATTGAGGCTGCGTTCATCGACATGACGCGGCCCAGCCCCTGATAGTCTTCTCGACACAGGGGCTTTTCTTTTTGTGGAGGCATTGCCGCGCGTCCCGGACAGATTACCGGTAATTTTGCGTGCGATGTGCCGGGTTCTGCCATGGCGCATCACACGGCGTGCTCGCTTAGATATTCTGGTATATGGTGTGGCAGGCAAATAACTGCTATGGTTAAAAAAATATTCAAATGGCATCGCGGTGCGGCTCACGTGGTGTCGCCGGGCTAGCCGGGCTGCTGTTGACACGTCAGTAGAAAAGAAGCAGATGCAGTACTGGGGAGTGCAATATAAGCGTTTAAAAAAGGGGAAAATTTTGAGCGTTGAGGTGGTCGTTAAGGTCATATCGTTGGTCCTGCGCTTGTGCGGGATCGCGTTTTTCTTGTATGCGGCGTATCAGGGTGTGTTCGGCGCCGGGGGCTCGACCAGTGTATTCACGGGAGTGGGGGTGTTGTCCCTGGTGATAGTCGGTACGCACGTAATCGACCGTTTCGGTCAGATCAGGTAGGACTCCGATGAGCCGGGCAGTGATGCTTCTATTGTGTCTGCTGGCGAGTGTTCCGGGCATGGCGCAGACTGCCGACGGGGCACAGCGTGGCAAGTTGCTCTATACGACGCATTGCCAGGCATGCCATGCCACTACGGTTCATTGGCGGAAAAAGAAACTGGTGACGGATTTTGCCAGCCTGGAGATGCAGGTGAGGCGCTGGCAAGAGACGGAGAGACTGAATTGGAGTGCGGACGAAATCAGGCTGGTCAGTCTTTATCTGAATGAGAGCTTTTATCATTTTCCCGGCAATGATGTGCTGGGCAAGCTCGGGAGACATGACGGCAAATGAACTTGTTTGATGTGCAGTACTGGAATGAAAGGAGCAGCATGGTGAGGGGCGGATGGTTGGCGGTAGCGTTGTTGCTGGCAGGCGTGCCTGTGGCACAGGCTAAGGATGTGTCGGCGCAACAGGCAGGGTTGAACTATGCCTTGCAGAATCTGGACAAGGCCGAGGCTGAATACAAGGCCGACAGCAAGCGGGCGAGCGAGACCGAGAAGGTGATCGAGCAAAAGAAGAAGCAGTTGGCCGAAGAACAGAAAAAGGCTGAGCAGTCGAGACTGAACTATCTGGCCGCCAAGGACAAGGCTGCCAAGGCACAGGAAGTACTGGATCGGGCGTGGAAGGAATAACGGGCTGACTTTAGATGCCCTGTCTGTATCAAGCGGGCATTAGATGACAAGGCTGCCGATGGCAGCCTTGTTCGTTTGCCGGCTCAGTAACCGAGGGCGCGGGCAGTCTGATAGAAGGCGAAACTGGCCAGCCAGGCCAGGATCAGGGACCAGGCGATGGTAAACAGCATGTAGCCGTTGTTCTTGGACTCGCTGCGCAAGGTGGCAATGGTGGACAGGCAGGGGGTGTAGATCAGGGTGAACAGCATGAAGCTGTAGGCCTGTACCCAATCCAGCTGCTGGGCCAGCGAGTGGCCCAGCGCCTCGCCGCTCAAGCCGTAGATCACGGCCAGCGAGCCGATCACGATCTCTTTTGCGACAAAGCCGAAAATCAGCGCGATGGTCAATTCGGCGGTGATGCCGATGGGCTGGAAAAGCGGGTGCAGCCAAGAGCCAACCTTGCCTGCCAGTGTATCGCTGCTGGCAGGTACGGCAGATGGCGGCAGATGGGTCAGCAGCCACACCAGCACGACGCCCGCGATGATGAATTTGCTCGCACGCGTGATGAAGTGACGTACCTCATGCCAGCCGCGCAGCACCATCTGGCGTAGCGTGGGGAAGCGATAAGGCGGGAGCTCCAGCACGAAGGGCTCGTTGTTGGGGAAGTAGCGCTTGAACATCAGCGCCGTGAGAATGGCCGCGGCAAAACTGAACAGGTACAGGCTGAACAGCACCAGTGGCGCGGCTTTGGGAGAGAACAGCGCGGCGGTGATGAACACGAAGACCTGCAGGCGCGCGGAGCACAGCGAGAACGGAATCACCAGCATGGACAGCAGGCGCAAAGCCCGCGAGCGCATCACCCGCGTGCCCATCAGCGCCGGCACGTTGCAGCCGAAGCCCATCAGCAGCATGACGAAGCTGCGCCCGTCCAGGCCCATGCGCGCCATCAGCGCATCCATCAGGAAGGCGGCGCGCGACAGGTAACCGGTGTCTTCCACGATGGCCATGAACAGGAAGAACAGCACGATCAATGGCACGAAGGCCGCAACGGTCGCCACACCGTTGTAGATGCCGTCCAGCAGCAGGCCCTGCATGGCGACGGGCAGGCCCGACAATAGCGGCTCCAGCGCGGTTGCGCGCAGCCAGCCAAGCAGGTCGCCAACGCCCGATTGCAGCGGCTGGCCAAAGAAGAAGATGGCCTGGAACAGCAGATACATGATGCCGAAAAATATCGGCAGGCCCAGCCATGGGTGCAGCATGAGCTGGTCCAGCTGGGTGGTCAGTTTGTCGGTCATGCGCGCCGGCACTTGCACGGCCTGCTGCAGCACGCGCGTCATCTCGCTCTCGATCTGCTCGTCGGGTTCCAGCTGGCTGCGCAGCTGCTCCGCCAGGCCCGGCGTCTGGTAGCGCAATGCCTTGGCGGCCGCCTGCATGGCGTCCTGGTAGCCATTGCCGTATTTGGCGCTGAGCAGAAAGATCGGCATGCCCACTGCTTCGGACATCTTGGCGACATCGATGGTGATGCCGAATTTTCTTGCCTCGTCCGCCATGTTGAGCAATACGACCATGTTCAGGTTGAACTGCTTGAGCTGCAGCAGCAGGCTGAGCTGGCGTTCGATCTGGCTGGCGTTGAGCACGACCAGGGCGAGGTCAGGCACGTTGTCGCGCAGGAAGTGGCGTACCACCTGCTCGTCTTCGGAGAAGCCGTGCATGTCGTAGATGCCGGGCAGGTCGATGATTTCCACCATGTCGCCGCCGAGCAGTATGGTACCGGTCAGCAGCTCGACGGTGACGCCGGGCCAGTTGCCAACCCGGGCGGATGAGCCGGTCATGCGGTTGAACAGGGTGGATTTGCCGGTGTTCGGCATTCCCAGCAGGGCGATGCGTTTCATGGTTCGACGGTAATCTTGGCGGCCTCGGCCTTGCGCAGCAGGATGTCGGTGGTGCCGATGCGCACCTGCAGCGGGCCGGAGAAGCTGGCCTTGCGGATCAGTTCGATGCGCTTGCCGACGCGGAAACCCATGGCGAGCAGGCGCTGGTGCAATGCCTCGTCGGTATGGATGGCCACGATGGTTGCCATTTCGCCTGGTTTGAGGCTGTCCAGATGGACAAAATTGGTGGGAAGGCTGGAAGTCACGATGCCGGAATTATTCCACAGCGCAGCCTCTTTTGTAAGGCAATCCGCAGTACTTTCGGTTAAAATGCGCCCCTTTGGTTCCTGTGGCGAGTACCATGATTAAAGGCAGTATCGTTGCAATAGTTACCCCCATGCAGGAAGACGGCAGCCTGGATCTGGCAGCCTTTCGTGCACTGATCGATTTTCACATTGCGCAAGGCACCGACGCCATCGTGGTGGTTGGCACCACCGGCGAATCGCCTACGGTCGACCTGACCGAGCATGAGACGCTGATCAAGGTGGCGGTGGAGCACGCCGCCGGCCGCATTCCGGTGATCGCGGGAACCGGCGCCAATTCCACCAAGGAGGCGATCGAGCTGGCCGCCTTCGCCAAACAGGCCGGCGCGAATGCCTCGTTGACCGTTGTGCCTTACTACAACAAGCCGACCCAGGAAGGCCTGTACCAGCACTTCAAGGCGATCGCCGAAGCGGTGGACATGCCGCACATACTCTACAACGTGCCGGGCCGCACCGGCGCAGACATGTCGAATGACACCGTGCTGCGCCTGGCGCAGATACCCAATATCGTCGGCATCAAGGATGCAACCGGCAACATCGAGCGCGGCAGCGACCTGCTGCAGCGTGCCCCGAAAGACTTTGCCATCTACAGCGGTGACGATGCCAGCACCCTGGCGTTGATGCTGTTGGGCGCGCACGGCACCATTTCCGTGACGGCCAACGTGGCGCCTAAGCTGATGCACGAGATGTGCCAGGCGGCGCTGGCCGGTGACGCGGCCAAGGCGCGCGAGATCAATTTCCGTCTGTTGGGATTGCATCGCCACCTGTTTGTCGAAGCCAATCCGATTCCGGTGAAGTGGGCAGTGGCACGCATGGGCAAGATGAAGAATGTCCTGCGCCTGCCGCTGACGCCGCTGTCAGCCGCCGCGCAGCCGGTGGTGGAAAATGCCATGCGCCAGGCTGGCGTGATTTGACTGGCCGATCATTCATTGGGAGCAGCATGAAAGTCTCGAATTTTTCCGCATTGACACTGCTGGCGTGTGCGCTGGCTGCTTGCAGCAGCACCAGCGATGAGCAGAACAGGGTCGACTACAAGGCCGCCGCGATCAAGGTCAGGTCTCTGGAGGTGCCGCCAGATTTGACTGCGCCAGTCGGCAATGACCGCTACGGTATTCCCGGTGCTGAAGGCGTGGCGCGCTATTCGGATTATTCCAGGGGGCAGGCAGGCGGCGGTGGTAGCACCGTGTTGCCGGAGGCGCGCAATGTACGCCTGATGCGCGATGGGGCCCAGCGCTGGCTGGTTGTGAACGACAAGCCGGAAAATATCTGGCCGCTGGTCAAGGCGTTCTGGCAGGAAAACGGCCTGGCCATCAAGATCGACAATCCCGCGGCTGGAATCATGGAAACGGATTGGGCAGAAAATCGCGCCAAGACGCCCAGCAATGGCAAGCGCACCCTGTTTGGCAAACTGTTTGACAGCTCGAATTCGTCAGGGGAGCGTGACCAGTACCACACCCGCCTTGAACGCCGCGCGGATGGCAGCACGGAAATTTACATCAAACATAACGGCCTGCAGGAAGTGAAAGAGAACAACCCGGACTCGTATGTCGCCTCCTACAAATGGTTGCCGCGTGCGAGTGATCCAGAGCTGGAAGCGACCATGCTGCAGATGCTGATGGCCAGACTGTCTGGTGCATCGCCGCGCAGCGATGCCGGAGATGCCGCGCAGAAGCCGGCAACGGTTGCTGCGGCACAGCTGCTGACGGCAGCGGATGGCAGCAAGCGAGTGCAACTTTCCGAGCCATTCGACAAGAGCTGGCGCAAGGTGTCTCTGGCGCTGGAGCAGGCAAAACTGACCCTGGAAGACAAGGACAGAAGCAAAGGCGTGTTCTATCTGCGTTCGTCCAAGGGCGCGGCAGATGGCTCGGCACTGCAGGTGAACCTGAAGGAGAATGCCACTGGCTGCGAAGTGACTGTGACCGATGGAAAGGGCGTTGTCACACCCGATGCGCAGCGCATTCTGGAAACTCTCTATCCCATCCTGACCAAGCTGTAACGCTGCTGCCGATGCGATTTGCTTCACTGGGCAGCGGCAGCGAAGGCAATGCGCTGGTGGTGCAACACGGCAGCACCACAGTCCTGATGGACTGTGGTTTCAATCTGACAGAAACCACGGTGCGCTTGGCCCGTCTGGGGCTCTCTCCCGAATCTCTTGATGCCATTCTCGTGACACACGAGCATGGCGACCATATTGCCGGCGTGTCGCGGCTGGCCCGCAAATTTTCCTGCCCTGTCTGGCTGACGCACGGCACGCTGCGTGCGCATGCAAAGGCCCTGGATGGTGCGCATGGCATCTGTGAGATCAATCCACAGGACTCATTTTCGGTGGGCGATCTGCTCATACAACCCTACCTGGTTCCGCATGATGCAGCCGAGCCGGTGCAGTTCGTGTTCAGCGACGGGGTGAGGCGGCTTGGCGTGTTGACTGATGCGGGCTGCTCAACCCCTCATATCGAGCAGACCCTGAGCGGCTGCGATGCACTGGTGCTGGAATGCAATCATGACGCCGCCATGCTGGCGCATGGCGACTACCCCTACAGCCTCAAGCAGCGCGTAGGCGGGCGTTTCGGGCACCTCAGCAACGCTCAGGCGGCCAGCCTGATATCTTCGCTCGATTGCAACCGCCTGCAGCACATTGTCGCCGCCCACCTCAGCCGCAAGAACAATACTACCGCTCTGGCAGTGCATGCCCTGAGCGCGGCGTTGAATTGCGCCCCGGAGTGGATAGGCGTGGCGACCCAGGCAGAAGGTCTGGATTGGCGTGAAGTGACCTGACTGGAATGTACAGGCAACAAAAAAGCCGACTTGCGTCGGCTTCCTTTGTTGCTGCTTGCGGCTAAATTACTTGGCAGCAGGAGCGGCTGCAGGAGCAGCAGGAGCTGCGGCAGCAGCTGCAGGAGCAGAAGCTGCGTCAGCAGCAGGAGCAGCTGCGGGAGCTGCAGGAGCAGCAGCAGGCTTGCTGTCGCAAGCAGCCAGAGTCAGAGCCAACAGAGCAGCGATCAAAGCGGAACGTGTCATTTCAATATCCTTTAGTCAGTAGTTTTAAAACAGGAACAGCAAAATCAGTTCGTCTTAGCAGTGCCATCACGAAAGACGCAGTATTCTAACAATTTTTTTGAAGAAATCCAGTGGCTGAGCCGAATATTGCAGGCGGGCCCGGCTGCCTAAAGATTAAGCGATGTGGTCAGGGAACTGGGGCGGGATGCGGCCCACATTTCGGCAAAGCGGGATTTGAGCAGGCGTGCCCCCTCCGGGTCATTCTGGGCCAGGATGCCGCGCATGTCGTCAAAGTGGAAGCGGCGTACATAATGGCTCTCATCCGCGACCGCAAACGGCTCGGAGATGTGTTGCAGATGGATGGGCGTTTCATAGATGGCCATGCTGTGGCCGAATTGGCGCAGCAACATCATGATGCGCGGACAGTACTGCGACAAGGTACGTGTATTGTGTGCCAGCAGTTGCAGGCGGTTGTGCGGACTGGCCAACAGGAAGTGGCGCAGCGAATCGTAGCGCGCCTGGCTGTTGAAGCCGATGCCGTCGAAGTCTTTCTCGAAGATGCTCAGGGTATGCCTGGGCAGGGCGCACAGGGTGTCCAGCGCGGCGATATAGTCGGTAGCGCCCTGCAGCTGGGTATGTTGCAGTGTTGCCTCGCTCATGTAGCGGCCTTGCGTCTGGTGGATACGACGGCAATATAACCTTCGGTGTACCACTGGTAAAGCAGATCCTGGATCGCGGCCGGTAGTGCCGTGCCCGGAGGAAGGCGACGGCTGTCGGCCAGCTCGCGCAGGATGCGGTAGCCATTCTTGCCCACCTTGTGGGAGGTTCCATTCATGAATACGGTGCCGTCATGGCATAGCATCTGCGATTTCAGGTCGAGCGCCACACCGGCCTGTTGGCATGACTGTGCAAAGCGGGCCGGACTCGCCGGCCTGGCGGGAGGATCGAAGAAGATGTGCGATTTGGGTTCGCTCAGGTAGCTGCCGAGGAAGTCGGCAATTTCGCGCTCGCCCCATTTGATCCGGCTGATGGCCTGCCCCACCTGCTGCAGCATGGCGGCGCTGATTTCGGACGGGTGGGGCTGGGTCTTGAGATCGGGATCGGCGTACATGCCCTCTACACGCATGTGATCCTGCATGTAGACGAGAAACTGTTCTGCCAGCTCCTGATAAGACGGAGTGCGGAAACCGATCGAATAGGTCATGCAGTCATCTTCGGCAATGCCGTTATGTGCGCACTGAGGTGGCAGATAGAGCATGTCGCCCGGCTCCAGCACCCACTCCTGTTCGACCACGAAATTCTGCAGGATGCGCAGCGGCGCACCGGGTATCAGGCTGCGATCATCCTGTTGCGAGATCTGCCAGCGGCGATGCCCGTAGCCCTGCAGCAGGAATACGTCATAGGAATCGAAATGCGGCCCAACGCCACCGCCCCTGGGCGCATAGCTCACCATCAGGTCGTCGAGGCGGCTGTGGGGAATGAAATTGAATTGTTCAAGCAAGGCCGTGGCAGATGGCAAGGCGTGATTGACGCCTTGCACCAATACCGTCCATGGCATCTTGCCCATCCCGGCAAGATCCTCCGGTTCAAACGGCCCGTGGTGCAACTGCCACTGCTTGCGCTGAACGCGCACCAGGCGCGATTGCATGTCTTCATTGCATGCCAGATCAAGCAATTGCTGAGGATTCAGCAAGCCCTTGAAGCCGGGAATGGCCTGGCGAATCAGAAGTGGTTTTTTCTGCCAGTAATCGCGCAAGAAGGTGTTGACCGAAAGGCCGCCGAGCAAGGTCAGTTGGTTTTTCATGTGTTGATTATAGCCCTACACGCAATAACGTTGAAATGCCGGGAAAATAATTTTGTACCTGGAGAAACTCGGTTAGAATGAAATCGTGGCTGTGCGGCCACGCGCGATGTCAGTCAGCGGTTCCATAAGGAGGAGTTGATATGCAATTGCACGCTGGAGTCGATGCCCCGCAATTTCATCTGGCGGACGCCGATATGGAGACGTTCAGCCTGACAGCGCAGCGCGGCAAGAAAAATATCGTTCTGTACTTCTACCCCAAGGACGATACCCCGGGCTGTACCATGGAAGCCAATGAATTCAGCGCACTGGACGAGGATTTCGCCACGCTTGAGACCCAGGTGGTCGGCATCAGCCGTGATGATTGCCTGAGCCATGCGACCTTTCGCGACAAATACGGGCTTTCCGTCTTGTTGCTGGCTGATACCGAAGGCAGTGTGTGCAAGAAATATGGCGTGCTGTATGAAAAGGAAGTGGATGGGCACAGGAAGCTGGCCATTCAACGCTCAACTTTCGTGATCGATAAGGCGGGCAAAATCCGTCACGCCCTGTATTCGGTGCATGCCCACGGACACGCGCAAGAAGTGCTTAACTTGATAAAGGAATTGAAATGAAGATTGCAAAAGATACAGTGGTTTCCCTGCGCTATGAATTGTCGGACGCGAACGCGGGAACACTGCTGGAGAAGGCGGATGATCCGATCAGCTACCTGCACGGCGGCTATGACGGCATTTTCCCGCTGGTGGAGGAAGCGCTGCAGGGCAAGGATGTGGGGGACACCTGCTCGGTGACGATGCAGCCGGATGATGCTTTCGGTGAGTATGAGCATGAACTGGTGCGCGTGGAGCCGCGTGAACTGTTTCCGATGGAAATCGAGGTCGGCACGCAACTGGAAGGTGGCGCGGAAGGCGATGACGATGAAGACTACATGCTTTTCACCGTGCTCGAGGTCACCGACAAGGATGTTACCGTGGACGGCAATCATCCTCTGGCCGGCAAGACTCTGAGTTTCAAGGCCACCGTGACGGGTGTGCGTCCGGCGACCAAAGAGGAGCTGGAACACGGCCATGTGCATGGTGAGGGTGGTCACCAGCACCACTGATGGTCGTTACGCCGTGCAAAAAAGCCCGCTCGATGCGGGCTTTTTTTGTGCGTGCCGATGTGGCGCCGCAGTCAGGGGCTGGCGGCTCAGGAAAGGGTGATATCTGCGTTGTTGCTGGCATACGTCTGTGCAACGTAATGCAGCGCCAGCTTGTCGTTCTGGCTGATATCCAGAAACTCCACGCCGATGCCGTAACCTCCGCCTATGTCTGATTTGTTGATGTATCGGATGTGCGCGGGCAATGACAGGTCAATCCGGTGGTTGTCAAAGTTAACGGCAAACTCCAGCTTGAGCCTGTCACCGGGTGTGCCGATCGGGCTGGGCGAGTCGATCATGGCGCCCGCCATGCTCAGGTCAGCCAGGGTCACGCTGAGCGGGGTGTCCTTGCCATGCGGCGAAGCGGTGGCTGGCAGTACTGTTGGGGTACGCACTTCCCTGCGCACATTGTGCGCGTCTACAGCGCTTGGGTAGGCCAGCATGGCATAAGGGAACGGGGCCTTGAAAACCTGGGTGACATGTGAAGAAAAGGTGAAGTCGTACTGGCCGGAAAAGCCGCGGATGACATAGTCTTTGCCAGCTTCCAGGCCAGTCTGGACGCCGCTCACACCCTTGAGCGCCACCATGACGTTCTGGCCTTTGACGGCCGCCAGCAGCTGCACTTCACCGAGCGGTGAGTCCTGGCTTGCATGCTGAATCCGAAGTGGCGCGCCGGGGCGGAGTCTCAATGATTCGAAGCTTACCTGCGAGATTGCTGTACGAGATGAATCTGCTGACATGAATACCCCCTGAGAGAATACGTAAATCAGAAAATCACGATGGTCTTATCCAACTGTTTTTATTTTGGTTCGATCATACCGCACTGTATCTGGGAGGGGTATTCTATCGGCACTTGCGCTTTGCTGATGGAATTCAGGGAATAATACCGCTCCTTGTCCGTCTATCTGCAGTCGGGGCCTGCATTGTGCGGGTGCTGCGTACCGCGTTGTCGCACGCGGGGGCGTGACGTGGAAATATCAGGAGGGTTCAATGAGCGCAGGGCGAACAAAATGGGTCTGGCTGGCCTGGGCAATGATTTCGTCGCTGGCAGGTGCCAGCGAGCTGAATGGAGCGGGCAGTTTCATTCCTGCACCCTTGTATGCAGCGTGGGGCGAGAGCTATCGGATACGCAACCCGGGCACGATCATCAAGTATCAGGGCATCAGCCCCGCCGAGGGCATTAATCGCATCACGAACAAGACGGTGGATTTCGCCGGCGTTGACATGCCGCTCAATCTGGCCGAACTTAACCAGCGAGGCCTGGTGCAGTTCCCCATTGCACTGGGGGCCGTGGCGCCGATAGTCAACCTGCCCGGCGTATATGCGGGCGAGCTCCGCCTGGATGGCAAAACGCTGGGGGATATCTTTCTGGGAAAAATTACCAAGTGGAATGACCCGGCCCTGCGTGCAATGAACCCTCATATTGAGTTGCCGGATGCGAACATCGTGGTGCTGCACCGGGCCACCAAGGGTGTGCGTACCATACTCGGCAACTATCTGATCAAGGTTCATCCAGAGTGGCAGGCGCGCATGGGTGAAGGCATGACGGGCGCTTGGCCTGCAGGCTCCAGGGAAGTAAAAGACCCCGTCGAGATGAACGATCGCATCCAGCAGACCCCTAACGCCATCGGCTATATGGAGGTTGGACAGATCATGCGCAACAAGCTGGTCTATGTGCAGCTTAAAAACCATGATGGCAAGTTTGTCAGTCCCGGGGATGAGAATATTTCGGCAGCAGCCGAAAGCGTGAACTGGAGCCTGGATAACGGCTTTGATGAGGTCCTGACCGACCGGCCAGGTGCGACCAGCTGGCCAGTCTGCATGACGACGATAGCCGTGATGCGCAAGGTTTCAGAGCAGCCGGATCGCAGTCGTGAACTGCTCGATTTCTTCAGTCACGGCTATCGCCTCGGGCAGCTTTCTGCAGTGCAGAGTGGCTATGTTCCATTACCCAATTCGGTCTTTGCGATCATACGGAACAGCTGGAAGACCAGTATTGTTGACAGCAACGGCCAGCCGGTTTGGAAGCGCTAGCTTTGCGCTTCTTCAGCTACCGTAACGGCTGCTGCCTGCTCAGGCTTTCCCGCTCCATCAGCACATAGGTGTTGTAGGCATTGCGCCGATTGACCTCGGCGAAGGCCGGCATGTTCCGATAGCGGCTCCAGTCGGTCTTGTCATAGGCTTCATCGAAGGGAGTCATGTCCTCGGCCGCCTGTCCCATGGTCTGGCGCAAGTACATCAGGTAATCCCGGGTGAACTCCAGATCGGTCGCCGCCTGCCGGGAAGCCGCGCCGTGGCCGGGCACCAGCACGCGCGGCTTGAATTCCAGCAGCTTGCCCAGGCCATTGATCCATGCGCCGCTGTCTGCATCGCCGACAAAAGGAATGCGGCCCCGAAAGGCCAGGTCACCTGCGTACAGCACCCCGTCGTCTTCCACCATGATGGCCATGTCCTCCGGCGAGTGAGCCGGGCCGACCTGGCGCAGTGTGAAGGCAAATCCGCCCAGCTTGAAGCTGGTATCCCCGTCTATCCATACATCCGCTCCGAGCAGCTGCGTGTGTTCGTCTACCCAGGGGAATAGCGCTTCGCGCCGTTGTGCCATGCGTTCACGGGCCGTATCCGAAGACAGGTAGTCTGCGCCAGCGCGTTGCGCCCAGATTTCGGCGCCCAGGGCCTTGAATACCTGCAGCCCGTAGACATGGTCGGCATGGTAATGCGTCACGATGACACGTCGTATCGGCTGGCGCGTCACCTTGCGGATTTCCTCTACCAGCTTCCGCGCGAGGCCAGGGGTCGCCAGCGCATCGATCACGACCACACCTTTGGGGGTGACCACAAAACCCGCATTCGACGTGAAGCCCATATTGGCGGCGTCCGGAACGCCAGGCTGGCCCTGCACGTAATAACAGTGCGCGCTGATTTTTTCAGCCTTCATCGGCACTGTGGGGAGCGGTTCAGCGGCATGGACCAGTGCGGGCAACGCGGCGCACACCAGCAGGAGTGGATAGAGCAGGCGGGTGAGAAAGCTGAAGAATGTGTCGCGGGGCATGGTTTCGAGCCTCGGTTGTGAGGAGGTTGTCTGCATCAGCACGCCCTAGTTGAGTACCCGATAGCCGCGCCCGCGCAGGCAGTTCTTGACCACCTGGTCCTTCTCGCGTTCCGCCTGTGCGCCACCGCGTGCGGCGCCGGTCACGGCGCCGACCCCGCCCAGCGTTTCCGCGCCGCGCCGGCCACCAAGGATGGCGCCTACCGCGCCACCGACGACGGCGCCGCCCACGGCACTCCTGCCCGCCTGTTCGCCAGTGGAGACCTCATCGGCATATTCGCGACAGGTTGCCAGATCCTGCTCGTATTTCGACATGTCCACGCCTTCCTTGTCGATAATGATCTTGTGTGACGCACAACCCGCCAGCAGCAGGGCAAGCAGCAGTAGATAGGATTTCATGGGGGTTCCTTTCCGGGGCGATGATGCGGCAGACTAATCCAAATCGCGTTGTCTGCACAAGACTGGCGCAATGCAAGGCAGCTGGATGGCACTGCTGAAAGCACGGCTGGCACCGTGCTATACTCTGCAACGTAGGGCAATAATGCCGCATGATCCGAGGAAAATTCACCATGTCTGATCTCGATAAAACCGTCAAGATTCGTGCCATGACGCCGGAAGCGGCGCAGGCTGGTGCGCAGAGTGCGTTGCGCGAGGAACAGAAGCTGGCGCTGGAATTATCTCGCCGTATTTCCGAGCTGGCCGATGAGCAGCACAAGTCACAGGAATTCAGCAAAGTCATCGATCAGCTGCGCAAGAGCCTCAAGGAAGAGCAGGACAAGTCAGCCGAACTGGCTAAGAAAGTCAGTGAGCTGGAAGCCGAGAAGAAGAAATCCATGGACAAGCTGAACCACGTGGCCAGCCTGGAAGCCGACCTCAAGAGATTGTCCGACACGCTGGACAAGATCGCCGCCATCGCAGCCGCAGGCAAGTAAGACACAGCTCACCCTTTGCCAGCCCTTGCGGTGCTACGGAGCGCCCAGACTCAGCACTGGTACTCGTACATCCTCTTCAGAAATGCGTCGATATCCACATACGCCACAGGCGGGTGCGGGTCTACATGGCGGTTGCTCGTTGCCACGCTTTGTCCCGCCAGCACGAGCTGAGGATTCCATCCCGCGCTCATCACCTCGTCGTCGTATTCCTCCACCTCAGGCCCGACGCTGCTTCCGTTCATATCCATCACGAAGGCATCCATGTCACACCTCCTTGTTCCGGGTCCATGAACAATCCCGTGCATGCAACCTTAGCGCCGCGAGTGTGGGAAAAATATAAGCAATACACCATATTTCAGCGGTAGTCTTTTCACTAACGGTGCAAATTGGCTGGAGCCCGGAAAACAGGGCGAAAAGGGCAAGGCGAAAGCGGGGGATGCCACCGCCGTGAGGTCAGGCGACCATCTCCGCCAGCTTGCATACCGTGTTCCAGTTGCGCCCGCTGGCCGCCACGCCCAGCAGCTTCTCCGCCCGCGCCGCAAGCTTCGAGCGGCCGAAGCCCTCCGGTGCGTGCAGGTAGAACACCCGGCCAATCAGCTTGAAGCGCTCGCTACCGGCCTTCAGCGCCTCGAGCGCCTTCAAGTCCGGATGCGGCGGCGCCTCAGCCAGAAAGAGTAGACTCAGGGCTTTCGGATTTGCCTCCGCTTCCGGGTAAGGGTTATTGGCCATGGCCTTGCGCAGCTCTGCTGCATCGAGCAGCAGCACCTGCGGCGCAAAGCCATACTGCGCCTCAATCGCCGAGCTGATCTTCGCAGCCAAGGCCACGCGGTCTTTTGCCGCGCTGCTGAACACCACATTCCCGCTCTGCAGATAAGTTCGAACCTCGCGCAGACCCATGTCCGTGAGCAGCGCGGAGAGTTCCTTCATCGGCAACGGGTGGTTGCCGCCGATATTGATGCCGCGCAGCAGGGCGATGAGCTTGCTCATTAGGCTGTTCAGATGAAAAATAGATAATGGTCAAGTGAATAGTCTATCGAAAAGCAATTCCATGCTGCGCCATCCCGTCGGCTGGCGGCAATTACGCAGCCAGCCTGGACTCGATCAATCCTTCTCCAAGCAACGTCTCGTAGACCGCCGGCCGGGCTTCAATGCGTTCCTGGTAAGATTTCAGTACGGGCCAGGAAGCCAGATCCAGCTTGACGCGAGGCGCCCATCTGAGCATCGTGAACAGATACGCATCGGCCACGGTGAACGTGTCTCCCATGAGGAAGCGGGTTTTGCCGAGTTGTGCCGCGGCAATCCCTATACGCTTGCTTAACCTTTCCGTTGCCTTGGCTCTCAGTTCATCCGGAAGATCCGGATTGAACAGCGGCGAAAAGCCACCTTTATGCAGCTCGGTGGCGATGAAATTCAACCATTCCATCAAGCGGTAACGTTCCATCGTTCCGGCCGGCGGCGCGAGTTTCTTTTGCGGCACCTGGTCGGCGATGTACTGCACGATGGCAGAACCCTCGGTCAGCATCTGCCCGTTATCAAGTGCAATCACGGGCACATAGCCCTTCGGGTTGATCTTCGCGAAATCGACTCCGCGTTCGGTCTTCATCGCGGAGAAATCCACTTTTTCAACGTCGAAAGACAGGCCGGATTCAGCCAGGACGATATGAGGGGAAAGCGAGCACGCTCCCGGACTGTAATAGAGTTTCATTTTAAGCCCTCCTTCAAGAGTGCAATTTTTCAGAAACATGAAAAGTCTCTGAACAAAGCAATAGACCACGCACAGGAGCGTTGGTTTGCTGATGCACGCAGTGTGGTTACTGGTGAGCTTGCGGAGTTGCAGGTGGGAAGCTCGCCTTGCCAGAGAGTGGGGCTGGCACGAGCACGACCTCGTTCGACATGCAGATGTTCGTCAACACGCGCGGCCAGGAGCGGATGCTGGGCGATGGCGGCGCGTGTTCGAGCGGAGTGGGGTACAGTTGCAGGAGGTGGTGGGGCTGCAGTCGTTGGAAGATATTGGTGTTGCAGCCAGGATGATATTCGAGCCTGGCCCGTTTTACTTCGTCAGCCTCGCCATGACACCCATGCTGCTGAAGGACATCTTCGAGGAACAGATCGGCGGGCAGATGGATGAGGACTTCCGGCTTCAATGGTGCCCATAGCCCCTCAAACAGCAGCTTGTTTAAGTAAGTTTCCAGCCCTGTGTGATGCATTAATGACCGCTGCGGCAAGTGGCTCGCATAGTGCGGGTATTATGCATGGATCAAGCGCACCTATTTGCGAAACATTTCTCGCAAGCCATTTTCCAGAACCATCCAAATTCCCAACCAGCTTTTTGAACTCTAGTGCGAGTTGCTCACCACTCGCGCCGTAGTAGTCTGATCGTTTGTAATTCCAAACATTGCGAATTTTGCTAGGTGAATGATCTGCGCTTTCAAGTATAGCAATGCATTGATTCACCTCCGGCCATCCCTTTGATGAAAATATTTGTTTAAGTGAATATAAGCCGTTATCCCACGCTGCAACGTGTGGCTTGCTGCCAATCGCTCTAAATACCAATTTTCCGGCGCGTTCGAATCCGACAAAGTTAGAGTGATTTTTTTCAAAAAAAGATACGTACTGAGAACCACTCGCTTTGGATTTTAGTGATTCAATATCATCTGAATCGAGCCCAAAGGACATGCGATTAAATAGCTTGGAAATCTCAATACATGCAAAAAAAGCGCAGTAATAGGCGGAAACCAAGAGCCAAGCAGAACTCGCTCCAGCATCTTTCATTTGAACAAGCGTCTCATACTGCTTTTTTACTCTCGTTGCTCCCAAAAGAAAATCAGAAACACGAGCCTCTGAAAGAGCCGCACTGTTTGGCGCCAATATCCCACCATGAAGTTCAAAAAGTGCAAACTCACTTTCATCATTAATTTCAATGCTTATTAAGGGATCGTTAAGCATTAGGTACTTGAGGGAGCTACGGAAGGCTAACTTATTCAACTGCACAGATTTGCAGTAACTGATATGGCTAGCTAACTTCTTCGTGCACTCGTCAGCTATGACTTGGGCGAATCTATTCACGAGAGATTAGCTTAGAAAAGGTCGTTTGACATCTTGGCCTTTTTATCTAAATCCAGTTTGTCTATTAGATCTTTTTCTAGATTAGAGATTGATTCTTCGTTTGTACCGGTGTGATACTCAAAATTTATGCGATGTAGTGCCTCAAAGACATACTCAAAAGATTCAGCCTTGAAGTTTCCTCGATAAATTAGCGCACTCTCATACGCCTTATCGAATACACGGAATATCGCTTGAAAAAATGCAGATTGAGTTAATTTTTGCGATGAATTGGCTTCGAGTAGATTGGCGTATACGCCTGAAAGGTAATTTTTTATGAGGGCCTTTTTTTGAGCGTATTCAAGGTCTCTTAATTTATCTCCAGCCAAAATCTTGTTTAAAGCAGTTTCAAAAGGAACATGCGACAAATATCCCGGCCCTTTTTGTTCGGCGCTTAGCTTTCCGCACAAAGGGGAGTCAGTCTCGGTATTTAAATCTCGAAATAGGTTTAGGCGAATATCTTCAATAGAGTCCGGTTTTACTAAAAACTTAGTGAGCTCAATCCGCAATGTTTTGGGAACCCCCTTGGCAGTTGAATTTACGTCAATAAAATATTGCACCTCATCGGTAAGTGATAGTCCTGTGAGTATGCATACAGGTAGTATCACATCTAGGGAATTATTGTTTTGCCATGCCAAGTGTGCCCCGTATAGTCTGTGCTGACCATCAATTACAAGCAAAGATCCAGGCTTGTCATCAAGCTCGATTTCCTTTGTCTGATGGTCAAATTTGGGGGCGTTTCCGGTTTGAGCGCTAAGTACGATGGCTCCTGGAATGACTCTGTCTTCGAGATACTTGGCGATCCTCTTGGATCGAGGGACATCAAGTTGCCGTTGAAAGCCATCCTCCGGATTGGTGGCCACTCGTTCAACTCGACATAATGGAAATAGCTCTTTTACGCTAACTGCAGTTAAGTAAAATCCATAATTGGCCCTGCTTAAATCAAACGCTTGAAGTTTCATCTAATTGTTCCCATTTTTTTAGCTGTTGCGGCGTTTCGGTTTCAATATCGGCAAGGCAAATTCCAGGTCGCTGTCTGGGGATGATCATTTGCGTGTAGTTTAGCACTGTCGCCAAGTGCGCCGTTACACCAGCTTCTTCAACTGATAAATTTTCTCCAGCGCCGCCTTCGGACTCAAGTCATCCGGCTGCACATCGCGCATCGCCGACAGCAGCGGATGTTCTTCCGGCTCCGGCGGCGGGGGCACGGCGGCGAACAGGTCGCCCTGCGGATTCTGCGCGGCGCTTTGCTGCTCCAGTTTCACCAGTTGTTTCTTCGCGTTGCGGATGACGCCATTGGGTACGCCGGCGAGGGCGGCCACCTGCAGGCCGTAGCTCTGGCTCGCGGCGCCTTCGTTGACTGAGTGCAGGAATACGATGGTGTGCTGGTGCTCCACCGCGGCGAGGTGCACGTTGGCGAGCTGTTTGAATTCTTCCGCCAGGCGGGTGAGTTCGAAGTAGTGGGTGGCGAACAGGGTGTAGCTGCGGTTGAGCTCGAGCAGATGGCGGGCAATGGCGTAGGCGAGTGCCAGGCCGTCGAAGGTGCTGGTGCCGCGGCCGATCTCGTCCACCAGCACCAGGCTCTTTTCCGTAGCGTTGTGCAGGATGTTGGCGGCCTCGGTCATTTCCACCATGAAGGTAGAGCGGCCGCTGGCGAGGTCGTCCGAGGCGCCGATGCGGGTGAAGATCTGGTCGATCTCGGGAAGCCACGCTTCCTGTGCCGGCACGAAGCAGCCTACATGCGCCAGCAGCGCGATGATCGCGGTCTGGCGCATGTAGGTAGATTTACCGCCCATGTTGGGGCCGGTGATCAGCAGCATGCGGCGCGCGTCGTTGAGGGTGCAGTCGTTGGGGGTGAATTGCTCCACTTGTGCCTGCACCACCGGGTGGCGCCCCTGTTTGATCAGCAACTGCGCGTCATCGCTGAATTGCGGCGCGCAGAAATTCAGCGTGGCGGCGCGCTCGGCAAAGGTGGCGAGCACGTCCAGCTCGGCGATGGCAGCGGCGATGCGTTGCAGCTGCGGAATGTGGGGGGCGAGCGCGTCCAGCAGCTGGTCGTACAGATATTTCTCGCGCGCCAGGGCGCGGTCGTTGGCGGACAGCGCCTTGTCCTCGAAGGCTTTCAGCTCCGGCGTGATGTAACGTTCGGCATTCTTCAGTGTCTGGCGGCGGCGGTAGTCTTCCGGCACCTTGTCCGCATTGGCGACGCTCACCTCGATGTAGAAGCCGTGCACGCGGTTGTATTCGACCTTCAGCTTGTCGATGCCGGTGCGTGCGCGTTCACGCGTTTCCAGTGCCAGCAGGAAATCGCCGCAGTTGTTCTGGATGCCGCGCAGCTCGTCCAGCTCGGCATCAAAGCCATCCGCAATCACGCCGCCTTCGCGCAGCACGGCGGCAGGTTCCGCCTGCAGGGTTTTCTGCAGCATGTTTACCAGCGCAGCGTCGGCCAGCAGGTCGGCAACCAGCTGCTGGATGCGCGGCGCGCTGACCCGGGCGAGCACACCCTGCAGTTGCGGCAGCTGCTGCAAGGTGTTGCGCAGGCCTGAGAGGTCGCGCGGGCGGGCCGATTTCAGAGCCACGCGGGCGGTGATGCGCTCCACGTCCACGCTGGGTTTGAGCTGCTGGTGCACGGCGGCGTAGTGTTCGTCCAGCTCGTCCACCGCATCCAGGCGGGCACGGAGAATCTCGCGGTTGCGCAGCGGGTGGTGCAGCCAGTGTGCCAGCAGGCGGCTGCCCATGTTGCTGGCGCAGGTGTCGAGCAGCGACAGCAGGGTGGGGGCGAGCTCGCCGCGCAGGGTCTGGGTGATCTCCAGGTTGCGGCGGGTGGCGGCATCCATGCGCACGAATTGGTCGGCGCTGTACACTTGCGCACTGCGGATGTGGGCGATGCTCTGTCCCTGGGTGAGTTTGGCGTAGCCGAGCAGCGCGCCGGCGGCGCTCAAGCCATGGCTGAATTCCTCGCAGCCGAAGCCTGCCAGGTCGCGCGTGCCGAATTGCTGGCACAGCGCGCGGTGCGCGGTGTCGCGGTCGAAGTGCCACTCGGGCAGCGCCTTGTACGCCGCATTCTTGCACGCGGGGGCGGTGGCGCTTTCGGCATACAGAATCTCGGAAGGCTGCAGCCGCTCCAGCTCGGCCGGCAGTTGCTGGGCATCCACCTCGGCCAGGGTGAGCTTGCCCGAGGCCAGGCTGAGCCAGGCCAGGCCGATCTCGTTGCGGCCCTGGTGCACGGCGAGCAGCAGGTTGTCGCGCTTTTCTTCGAGCAGGGCGGAGTCGGTGAGGGTGCCGGGGGTGACGATGCGCACCACCTTGCGTTCCACCGGACCCTTGCTGGTGGCCGGGTCGCCGATCTGTTCGCAGATTGCCACCGATTCGCCCAGCTTCACCAGGCGGGCCAGGTATTGCTCGGCAGCATGGTAGGGCACGCCGGCCATCTTGATCGGTGCACCGCCGGAGGCGCCGCGCTGGGTGAGGGTGATGTCGAGCAGCTTGGCCGCGCGGGTGGCGTCGTCATGGAACAGCTCGTAGAAATCGCCCATGCGGTAGAACAGCAGCATGTCCGGATACTGTGCCTTGATGCGCAGGTATTGCTGCATCATCGGCGTCTGTCTGGAAAGATCGCTGGCGGTATCGGCGGGTTTATTCATTTTGTCTTCTGTGAGGGCGCGGCGGGGAACGCACGTGGCGGTTCCTGGATAAACTCAGAGTATACTTTCATCGGCTTTGGGCTTGAATATCTGGTTATTATTTTTCAATGACACATCCGCAATTAACGCAATTGTTCAAAACGGCGCTGGACGCCGCTGACGCGCGCCAGGCCGTGCTCAATGCCGTGCAGGTGAAGGACGGCATGCTGCATGTGGCCGATGCCACCTATCGCCTGGCGGATTTCAGGCGAATCATCGTGGTTGGCGCGGGTAAGGCCACTGCACGCATGGCCCAGGCGATTGAGCTGTTGCTGGGCGACCTGATCGAGGGCGGGCTGATCGTGGTGAAATACGGCCACTCTGAGAAACTAGACCGCATTGAGCAGGTGGAGGCAGCCCATCCTCTGCCCGACCAGGCGGGGGTGGTGGCGACGCAGCGTGTACTGCGGTTATTGCATGAGGCGGATGACAGGACGCTGGTGATCTGTCTGTTGTCGGGTGGGGCATCCGCTTTGCTGGTGGCGCCGGTAGCAGGCATCACGCTGCAGGACAAACAGGAGGTGACTGCGCAGCTGCTACGGGCCGGCGCTTCCATCGGCGAACTGAATGCCGTACGCAAACACCTGTCGGCGGTCAAGGGCGGGCGCCTGGCGCAAGCGCTCGCGCCCGCTCAAGTGCTGACCTTGCTGGTTTCGGACGTGATCGGAGACAGCCTCGATGTGATCGCGTCCGGGCCCACGGCGGTTGACGATTCGACCTTCGCCGAGGCGTGGGCCGTGATCGGCAAGTATGGCTTGCGCGAGCAGGTGCCGTTGCGCGTGATGGCCTGCCTCAAACGCGGAGTGGCCGGAGCCGAGCCGGAAACGGCAAAGCAGGAGCTGGCGCATGTGCACAATGTCGTTGTCGCCAGCAATCGTCTGGCGCTGGCTGCGTCGGAGCAACAGGCAAGGCTGCTGGGCTTCGATGCCGTGTTGTTGAGCGACAGGATGCAGGGGGAGGCACGCGAAATTGCCAGCTTCCTCGCGCAGACGGCACGTGCCGAGCTGGCCCGCATGCAGCCGGGGGAGCGGCGCTGTTTGCTGAGCGGCGGAGAAACGACCGTGACGGTGCGTGGTAAGGGCAAGGGTGGCCGCAACCAGGAGCTTGCGCTGGCATTTGCGCTGGAGATGGAAGGTACGGCGGGCGCGGCGCTGCTGTCGGCAGGCACTGACGGAACCGACGGCCCGACGGATGCCGCCGGTGCCATCGTGGATGGCGATACGGCAGGCCGCGCGCGTCAGTTGGGCATGCAGCCGGAAGACTACCTGGCGAACAACGATTCGTATGGCTTCTTCCAGCGCCTGGACAAGGCCGGCCAGCACTTCCATGTGCTGACCGGGCCCACCGGCACCAATGTCATGGATCTGCAGATACTGCTATTGCAGAAGCAGTAGTGTCTGCCTCGTCAACCCTTGAGGCCGTCGGTCAGGTGCGGGGCGATTACCTGCAACAGCTGTGCGAACACCTTGGGGTTGCCGGCGCACAGATGGCCGGTGCGCAGGAAGCTGTCGTTGCCCTGCAGGTCTCCCACCAGACCGCCCGCTTCGGTGATCAGCAGGCAACCAGCGGCGATATCCCAGGGCTTGAGGCCGGTCTCGAAGAAGCCGTCGTATCGGCCCGCCGCTGTATAGGCCAGGTCCAGCGCGGCCGAGCCGGGGCGGCGCAGGCCGGCCGTCTTCTGCATCACGTCGCGCAGGATGTTCATGTAGGCATCGAGGTGCTCAAACTTGCTGTAGGGGAAGCCGGTGCCGATCAGCGCATCGACCAGCTCCGTGCGCTTGCTCACGCGGATGCGTCGGTCGTTGAGGAAGGCGCCGCTGCCGCGTGTGGCAGTGAACAGGTCATTCTTGGTGGGGTCATACACTACAGCCTGGGTCAGCACGCCATTGTGCTGCAAGGCAATGGAAACCGCGTATTGCGGGTAGCCATGCAGGAAATTGGTAGTGCCGTCGAGCGGGTCGATGATCCAGGTGAACTCCGATTCGCCTTGGCTGCCGCTCTCTTCTGCTAAAATTGCGTGATTTGGGTAGGCGTCCAGCAGGGTTTCGATGATCGTGCGCTCGGCGGCGCGGTCGACCTCGCTGACATAGTCGGCATGCGATTTCTTGGTAACGGTGAGATGGTCTAGATTGTCGGCGGCGCGATGGATCAGATTGCCGGCACGACGCGCGGCCTTGACCGCGATGTTGAGCATGGGATGCATGATTTCCTGACTATGAATTTTAATGAGCAGCTGCCTATTTTAGTGGGAATTGCGTTTTGAATACACCAGAACATGCAGAACGCGCAGCGGAGCAGGATGCCGCGCTGGCCAATGTGCGGGTGGTGCTGAGCCATACCAGCCATCCCGGCAACATCGGTGCCGCGGCGCGCGCCATGAAGACCATGGGGCTGGAACAGCTGTACCTGATCAATCCGCGCTTCTTCCCTGATCCGCAGGCTGAAGCCATGGCGTCCGGCGCGGTGGACGTGCTGCAGCGGGCGGTAGTGTGCAGTTCGCTGGATGAGGCGCTGCAGGGGGCGGTGATGGTGGTGGGCATGTCGGCGCGCGTGCGCGACATCTCGCAGGAAGTGCTGACGCCGCGCGAGGCCATGCCCTTGCTGGTGGAGCAGGCGCGGCAGCAGCCGGTGGCCTTGCTGTTCGGCACCGAAATGTCGGGCCTGAGCAACGACGAGCTGGCGCGCTGCCAGCTTATGGTGCGCATTCCGGTAAGCCCGGCCTACACCTCGCTCAACCTGGCTGCCGCGGTGCAGCTGGTCAGCTACGAGCTGCGCCTGGCGGCGGGGCTTGGGCAGAACGTGGCGCCGGAAGTGAACCCGGCGCCGGCCGAACAACTGGAAGGTTTCTACCGGCATCTGGAAGAGACGCTGCGCGAAATCGAGTTCCTGCACGGCAAGCATGCCACCAAGCTGATGTTCAAGCTGCGCCGTCTGTACTCGCGGGCGCGGCTGGAGCAGGAAGAGATCAACATACTGCGTGGTATCCTGACGCTGACCACCGAATACCACGGCAAACTGAAGCGCGACCTACAGGACTAGATACCATGTTCAGGGCGATCAAAGAAGATGTGATGAGCGTGTTCGAGCGCGACCCGGCTGCGCGCAGCGTGTTGGAGGTGCTCACCTGCTATCCCGGCATCCATGCGCGCACGGTGCACCGCGTGTCGCACTGGCTGTGGCAAGTCGGCCTGAAATGGCCGGCGCGTTTCCTGTCGCATATGGCACGCGGCCTGACCGGCATCGAGATCCATCCCGGTGCCACCATCGGGCGCCGTTTCTTCATCGATCACGGCATGGGCGTGGTGATCGGCGAGACGGCAGAAATCGGCGACGACGTCACCCTGTATCACGGGGTCACCCTGGGCGGCACCTCGTGGAAGGAGGGCAAGCGCCATCCCACGCTGGGTCACGGCGTGGTGGTGGGCGCGGGCGCCAAGATCCTGGGGCCCATCGAGATCGGCGAAGGGGCCAAGATCGGCTCAAATGCGGTGGTGGTGAAGGATGTGCCGGCGGGTGCTACGGCCGTGGGCATCCCGGCGCGCATTCTGGATGAAGCGAAAAAGATTGGCGGGTTCAACGCCTATGGTGTCGGCAATGACCAGAACGATCCGGTGTCCAAGGCGATCCACGGCCTGCTAGGCCACAGCACCGTGGTGGATCAGCGTATCGAGTTGATTCTGAAGCATCTTGAGCAGCTCGGCGTGCGCGTGGACGAGGAAAGGGCGACAACCGACAAATTCGATCCAGGCCACCTGAATAAAATTGTTGACTAAAAAGTTAAGGTATTCTATGATTCCTTCAACGTTAGGCAGGTGAGTGCACAACGAATTGATTGTGCGATTAAAACCTTGAAGGAGAAACTGATGAGACTGACAACTAAGGGACGTTTTGCTGTAACAGCGATGGTGGACTTGGCAGCGCGCAGCGGGCATGGCCCTGTTACGCTCGCTAGTATAAGCGAAAGGCAGAAAATTTCCTTGTCTTATTTGGAACAGCTGTTCGGCAAACTGCGCAAGCATGACGTGGTGGCCAGCGTGCGCGGCCCCGGCGGCGGTTACTGTCTGTCGCGTCCGGCCAACAAGATTTCCGTGTCCGACATCATCGTGGCGGTGGATGAGCCAGTCGATGCAACCTCCTGCGGTGGCATGGGCAATTGCCATGATGAGCATGAGTGCAATACTCATGATCTCTGGATGGGGTTAAATGAGACAATATTCAATTATCTGGCGGGTGTAACCCTGCAGCAGCTGATTGCCAGCGAAGCCAACAAGCAGGCCGGCATTGCGCCGATCGCGATGGCGAAAAGCTCGCTGAAACCTGCGCAAGCCCAGGTTTGATCGGTTCTTTGCTGCGGTTCCGGGCGCATGCCTGGCGCTACCGCTTTGTAAAATTACTAGGATTGTGAACATATCATGACGCTGCATTTTCCTCTTTACCTGGATTACTCCGCGACTACGCCGGTCGATCCGCGCGTGGCAGCCAAGATGATCCCCTATCTGACCGAAAACTTCGGCAACCCGGCCAGCCGTTCCCATGAATACGGCTGGAAGGCTGAGGCCGCGGTGGAAAATGCGCGTGAGCAGGTGGCCGCATTGGTCAATGCCGATCCCAAGGAAATCATCTGGACTTCCGGTGCCACCGAGTCGAACAACCTTGCCATCAAGGGCGCGGCGCACTTCTATTCCGGCAAGGGCAAGCACATCGTGACGGTGCAGACCGAGCACAAGGCGGTGCTGGATACCGTGCGCGAACTGGAGCGCCAGGGTTTTGAGGCGACTTACCTGGATCCAGAAGCGAATGGCCTGATTGATCTGGACAAGCTCAAGGCAGCCTTGCGCCCGGATACCGTGCTGGTATCGGTAATGCACGTCAACAACGAAATCGGCGTGATCCAGGATATCGCCGCCATCGGCGAAATCTGCCGCGAGCGTGGCATCCTGTTCCATGTGGATGCGGCACAGTCTACCGGCAAGGTGGACATCGACCTGGGCAAGCTCAAGGTTGACCTGATGTCGTTCTCCACACACAAGACCTACGGCCCCAAGGGCATCGGTGCGCTGTACGTGCGCCGCAAGCCGCGCGTGCGCCTGGAAGCGCAGATGCACGGCGGTGGCCATGAGCGCGGCCTGCGCTCCGGCACGCTGGCGACCCATCAGATCGTCGGCATGGGCGAGGCCTTCCGTATCGCCAAGGAAGAAATGAAGGCGGACAACGAGCGCATCCTCGGCTTGCGTAACCGCCTGTGGGCAGGGCTGTCGAGCATGGAAGAGGTGTACGTCAACGGTGACCTGAACCAGCGCGTGCCGCATAACCTGAACGTCAGCTTCAACTTCGTCGAAGGGGAATCGCTGATCATGGCGGTCAAGGACATCGCGGTGTCGAGCGGCTCGGCCTGCACCTCCGCCAGCCTGGAGCCATCCTACGTATTGCGCGCCCTGGGGCGCAGCGACGAACTGGCGCACAGCTCCATCCGTTTCTCCATCGGTCGTTTCACCACCACGGAAGAAATCGATTACACCATCGATCTGCTCAAGGGCAAGATCGGCAAGCTGCGCGAGCTATCCCCGCTGTGGGAAATGTACAAGGACGGCGTGGATCTGAACTCCATCGTCTGGGCGGCACACTAAAGGCAGACGTTAGTCGGTAGTCGCTAGTTATAAAGCAGACGCCGCAACTAACAACTAGCGACTAACGTCTAACGACTGAATTTAATTAAGGAGCACTCAAAATGGCATACAGCGACAAAGTACTGGATCACTACGAGAATCCTCGTAACGTCGGTTCCTTTGGCAAGGATGAAGCTGGCGTAGGCACCGGCATGGTGGGCGCGCCTGCTTGCGGCGACGTGATGAAGCTGCAGATCAAGGTGGGCAAGGATGGCGTGATCGAAGACGCAAAGTTCAAGACCTACGGTTGCGGTTCCGCCATCGCGTCCAGTTCGCTGGTGACAGAATGGGTCAAGGGCAAGACCGTGGATCAGGCACTGGAAATCAAGAACAGCCAGATCGCCGAAGAGCTGGCATTGCCCCCGGTAAAGATTCACTGCTCGATTCTGGCCGAAGACGCGATCAAGGCCGCTGTAGCGGATTACAAGAAGAACCAGGGTAACTGAGGAGGTTGAGCATGAGCATCACGCTGACTGATAACGCCGCCAAACACGTGCAGAATTTTCTGAGCAAGCGTGGCAAGGGTGTAGGCCTGCGCCTCGGTGTGCGCACCTCTGGCTGCTCGGGCATGGCCTACAAACTGGAGTTTGCCGATGCCGTCAACGAGGGCGACCTGCAGTTTTCCAGCCACGGTGTCACCCTGCTGGTTGATCCCAAGAGCCTGCCCTATATCGACGGCATGGAGCTGGACTACACCCGCGAGGGGCTGAACGAGGGCTTCAAGTTCAACAACCCCAATGTCAAGGATCAATGCGGTTGCGGAGAAAGCTTTAAAGTCTGATGCAAGCGGTGCCTATTGATCTGAAGCAGGATTTTTTCCAGCTGTTCGGCTTGCCGCAGCGCTACCTGCTCGACAGTACGGCGCTGGAGCAGCACTATCGCACCCTGCAGGCGCAGGTGCATCCGGACAAGTTTGCGCATCTCTCCGAGACCGAACAGCGCGTCTCCATGCAGCTTTCCACCCGTGTCAACGAGGCATACCAGACCCTGCGCAGCCCCCTGCGCAGGGCGCGCTACCTGCTGACCCTGCACGGCGTGGATACTCAGGAAGAAACCAATACCTCGATGCCGGTCGAGTTCCTGATGCAGCAGATGGAGTGGCGCGAGGCCATCGAAGAAGCGCAG